>NZ_JBJXHK010000003.1:0-87008 GCF_046638635.1 Lysobacter zhanggongensis | reverse complement strand
AGCGCGGCCAGTGCGTCGCCGGCACCCGGCACGGTCGTGCCGACGCCGGCCAGCCGGGCCTCGATGCCGCCCAGCGCCACGCTGTCGCCCGGGCGCAACGCAATCAGCCCGTCGACCCGGCGGCCATTGACCTCGATGCTGGCGCCGTCGGGCACGTCGAGCATCACGCCCTGCGCGGTGACGTGCAGCTGGCACAGACGCGGGGCGATGTCGGGGCGGTCGATGACCACCTGCCCGTGTGGATCGGAGCCGACCCGGTTGACGCCCGCGTCTAGCAGTACCTGCGGGTGTTCCCCGCCCGGAAAGACCAGTTTCATCAAACCCCCTGTGGTGACGGACCGGGACGGTGGAGACCACCGCCGCCGGATCGTTCCCGCAAGCGCGGGAACGCCGCGTGATGATACGGCCAGCAACCGGGCGCGCCGCCCAGCCGCCGCGACGGACCGCAGCGTTCCACCCACGCCCCGCCCGCGGCACGCCATTTGCGCCACGATGGCCCCGGGCCGCCTGGAGAACGCGCATGTTGGACATGGTGATCGAGCAACGCCGCCGCAGCCTGGGCGGGTTCGAGGTGGGACGGGTGCTGCCGTTCGCAAAACGCCGGATGGTGGGTCCATTCGTGTTCTTCGACCACATCGGGCCGGTCGACTTCCCGCCCGGGATCCCCCGCGACGTGGACGTCCGACCGCACCCCCACATCGGGTTGTCGACCATCACCTACCTGTTCGACGGCGAGATGATGCACCGCGACAGCGTCGGCTCCGAACAGGCGATCCGCCCGGGCGAGGTCAACTGGATGACCGCCGGCCGCGGCATCACCCACTCGGAACGGTTCGAGCAGGCGCGCGCGCACGGCGGCCCGATGCACGGCATCCAGAGCTGGGTCGCGTTGCCACGGGCCGACGAGGAGACCGACCCGGCCTTCGACCACTACGATGCGGGCGGCCTGCCTGCGTTCGACGAGGCCGGCGTGCGTGGGCGCCTGGTGGCCGGCAGCGCGTTTGGGCTGACCTCGCCGGTGCGGACGCATTCGCCGCTGTTCTACCTGCACTGCGAACTCGACGCCGGCGCCACCCTCGCGCTGCCCGACACGCACCGCGAACGTGCCGCCTACGTGGTGCGCGGCGCCGTCGAGGCCGGCACTGAGCGCTGCGGCGTCGGCCACATGCTCGTCTTCACCCCGGGCCGCCCCGCCACGGTCACCGCGACCGAGCCGACGCTGCTGATGGTGCTCGGTGGCGAACCGGTGGGTGAGCGCTTCATCGAGTGGAACTTCGTATCCAGTTCGAAGGAGCGCATCGAGCAGGCCAAGGCCGACTGGCGCGCCGGCCGCATGAAGCTCCCCGACCTGGACAACGGCGAGTTCATCCCCCTGCCCGGCGACCCGGAGAACACGCCGGCCAATCCGATGTCGTAGCCCCGGTTCCGTAGGAGCGACGTAAGTCGCGATCCGGCAATAGGCGCAGGGATGACGGTTGCAGATCGCGACTTACGTCGCTCCTACCTGCGCATCGGAAGCGCGATTACGCGTCCGGCGGCCCCTTCAGCTCCACCACGTTGCCCTCGGGGTCGCTCAGGTATTGCGATGGCCCCTCGCCCTCGGCGCCGTAGCGGGAGCCGTAGTCGCCCACGGCGACGCCATGCGCCTGAAGGTGGGCGGCGATGGCCTCGCGGTCGAACGGGTCGATGCGCAGGCACAGGTGGTCCATGTTGTGGCCCTCGCGCCCGGGGGCCGCGCCGCCCATGCGGCCGAGCTTGCCGTTCACGTCCACCAGGTCGATCAACGAGGCGCCCGCGCGCAGCTGGACCAGCCCGATGCCGTCCTGCCGGCGCTCGACGGTGCAGCCCAGGACCTCGCGGTAGAACGCCTCCAGCGCCGCGGGATCGCGGGCGCGGATGACGACGTGGTCGATCTGGCGGAGGGTGAACGGGGGCTTGGGCATGGGCGGGGCTTCCTTGATCGGGGCCGGAAGCCCTGTAGGAGTGACGTAAGTCGCGACCTGGCCGGGCTCACGGCCGGTTGGCGGGCGCGACTTACGTCGCTCCTACAGGGCCCTCGGGGAGGGTCGGCGGCAAGGTCGAGGGTCGGGCAGCGGGGCTGGCCGCGCAAGCCGCCGGGGGCGGGAAAGACCATCCCGCCCGGGCCGGCCCGGGCCGTATAATCCCCCGGTGATTCCCAGACGGTGGGAGAAGCGGCGCACCCTCGGGTGGTGCCGCTGCCGAAGGCGCAACGCCCGTAATCGCTCAGGCCCCCGTACCACCGGCTGTGACAACTCTGGAGAGACCGGTTCAATCCGGCGCCGAAGGTGCACGAAGCAGCCCTCCCCCCGCGGCCGACATGGCGCACGCTTCCGAACTCTCAGGCAAAAGGACAGAGGGGCGCCCCGCGTGCGGCACCGCACGTTGCCTCGCATCGCCCCGCCCTCGCCGACAGAGTCCCGCCATGACCCAGAACACTTCCCTGCGCTCGCTCGAGCACCACGACGCGTTCATCGAGCGCCACATCGGTCCCAATGACGGCGAGATCGCGCAGATGCTGCGCGTGGTCGGCCATGACTCGCTGGAGGCGATGACCGACGCGATCGTCCCGGGGTCGATCCGCTCGACCGATCCGCTGGCCCTGCCCGAGGCCGTCAGCGAGGTCGAGGCGCTCGCGAAGATCCGCGACATCGCCGACCGCAACCTGGTGTTCCGCAGCTTCATCGGACAGGGCTACGCCGGCACGCACACCCCCAACGTCATCCTGCGCAACATCCTCGAGAACCCGGCCTGGTACACCGCCTACACCCCGTACCAGGCGGAGATCTCGCAGGGCCGCATGGAAGCGCTGATCAACTTCCAGACGATGTGCGCCGACCTGACCGGCATGGAGATCGCCAACGCCTCGCTGCTCGACGAGGGCACCGCCGCTGCCGAGGCGATGACGCTGGCCAAGCGCTCGGCGAAGTCGAAGTCGAACGTGTTCTTCGTGTCCAACGGCGTGCACCCGCAGACCATCGAGGTGCTGCGCACCCGCGCCGAGCCAATCGGCATCGAGCTGGTGTTCGGCGACGAGGTAGAGGCCGCCACCACCGAGTCCTTCGGCGTGCTGTTGCAGTACCCCGACACCTTCGGCCGCATCGGCGCCGACTACCAGGCCATCAGTGACGCCGTGCACGCGCGCCAGGGCCTGGTCTGCGTGGCGGTCGACCTGCTCGCGCTCACCCTGATCGCCGCGCCGGGCGAATGGGGCGCCGACATCGTCGTCGGCAACACCCAGCGCTTCGGCGTGCCGTTCGGTTTCGGCGGTCCGCATGCCGCGTTCATGGCCTGCCGCGATGCCTACAAGCGCTCGATGCCGGGCCGCCTGATCGGCGTCTCGGTCGACGTCGAGGGCAACAACGCCTACCGCCTCACCCTGCAGACCCGCGAGCAGCACATCCGCCGCGAGAAGGCGACCAGCAACATCTGCACCGCGCAGGTGCTGCNCTGATCGGCGTCTCGGTCGACGTCGAGGGCAACAACGCCTACCGCCTCACCCTGCAGACCCGCGAGCAGCACATCCGCCGCGAGAAGGCGACCAGCAACATCTGCACCGCGCAGGTGCTGCTGGCGGTGATGGCGTCGATGTACGCCGTCTACCACGGCCCCGAGGGCCTGGTCCGCATCGCCCGCCGCACCCACCGCCTGGCGGCGATCCTGGCCGGCGCGCTGCGTGGCGCCGGCGTCGCGGTCGGCGAGTCCTTCTTCGACACCCTGCATGTCACCGGCATCGATGCCGCCGAGCTGCACCAGCGCGCGCACCATGCGCACATCAACCTGCGCGCGATCGACAACACCAGCGTCGGCATCGCGCTCGACGAGACCACCACGCGAGGCGACATTGCCGCGCTGGCGGGCCTGTTCGGGGTGGAGATCACCGACATCGACGCGCTCGACGCCGCCACCGCCGACGCCCTGCCGCCCGGCCTGCTGCGCACCAGCCGCTTCCTGACCCACCCGGTGTTCAACACCCACCACAGCGAGCACGAGCTGCTGCGCTACATGCGCTCGCTGGCGGACAAGGACCTGGCGATGGACCGCACGATGATCCCGCTGGGCTCGTGCACGATGAAGCTCAACGCGACCGCCGAGATGATCCCGATCACCTGGCCGGAGTTCGCCAACATCCATCCGCTGGCGCCGGCCGAACAGGCGCAGGGCTACAAGGAGCTGATCGACGGGCTGGAGGCGATGCTGGCCGAGGTCACCGGCTACGACAACGTCAGCCTGCAGCCCAACTCCGGCGCGCAGGGCGAGTACGCCGGCCTGCTGGCCATCCGCGCCTACCACCGCGCGCGCGGCGAGGCCCAGCGCGACATCTGCCTGATCCCCGAGTCCGCGCACGGCACCAACCCGGCGTCCGCGCAGCTGTGCGGCATGAAGGTGGTGGTGACCAAGTGCGACAAGGACGGCAACGTCGATGTCGAGGACATCCGCGCCCAGGCCGGCAAGTACTCCGACCGCCTGGCCGCGATCATGATGACCTACCCGTCCACCCACGGCGTGTTCGAGGAGGACGTGGTCGAGATCTGCGACATCGTCCATCAGCACGGCGGCCAGGTGTACACCGACGGCGCCAACATGAACGCGCTGGTCGGCCTGGCCAAGCCCGGCAAGTGGGGTTCGGACGTCAGCCACCTGAACCTGCACAAGACCTTCTGTATCCCGCACGGCGGCGGCGGTCCCGGCGTCGGCCCGTGCGCGGTGCGCTCGCACCTGGCCCCGTACCTGCCCCGGGCCTTCAACGACGGCATGAGCACGGCCGGCGTGGGCGACGGCGCGATGGTGTCGGCCGCCACCTTCGGCAGCGCCAGCATCCTGCCGATCAGCTGGATGTACATCACCCTGATGGGCCGACAGGGCCTGCGCAAGGCCAGCCAAGTCGCGATGCTCAACGCCAACTACGTTGCCCGCAAGCTCGCCACGCACTACCCGACCCTCTACACCGGACGCAACGACCTGGTCGCCCACGAGTGCATCCTCGACCTGCGCCCGCTGGAGAAGGAGACCGGCGTGTCCGCCGAGGACGTCGCCAAGCGCCTGATCGACTTCGGCTTCCACGCGCCGACCCTGAGCTTCCCGGTCGCCGGCACCCTGATGGTGGAGCCGACCGAGAGCGAGTCGATGCACGAGCTGGACCGTTTTATCAACGCGATGATCGAGATCCGCCAGGAGATCCGCGCGATCGCCGACGGCAAACTCGACCGCGAGGACAACCCGCTCAAGCACGCCCCCCACACCGCCGCGCAGGTCTCGGCGACCGAATGGAAGCACGCCTACCCGCGGGAGTTGGCCGCCTTCCCGCTGGCCGTGCTGCGCCAGCAGAAGTACTGGCCGCCGGTGGCCCGCGTCGACAACGTGTACGGCGACAAGAACGTGTTCTGCAGCTGCGTTCCGATCAACGAGTTCGCCGGCGACATCGAGGCTTTCAGCGAGCCGATGGTGTCCTGATCACGCCAGCGCCGTAACAAAAAGCCCCGCTCATGCGGGGTTTTTTGTGTGCCGGGATATCCCTTTCACCCCTCCTCCGGCGGTGGCCGCAGTTCCTCGGCGAGTTCGTCGAGCTCGGTGATCGCCGCTTCCAGCGCGTCGTGGAATTCGCCCTGGCGGGTCATCAGGTCCTCGATCGTCTTGGACTCGCCCAGCTTCTTGAGCTTGCCTTCGTCGAACTTCAGCCATTGCGCGGTGAGCAGCTCGACGTTGTTGCGGGTGTAGTGGCGCATTTCCTTGAGCTGGGTGACCAGGTCGGTGACATGGTCCAGCGGGGTCTTGGGGGTTTCGTCGGCCATGGGGGTTCCTCCGGGGAGAGTCCCGACGGTACGCAGGGCGCGCGGGACCCCGTGTGAACCGATGGCGGCGCATGTGCCGGCACCCTTCACGGGGCGCCATCGCGGCCGCATCTAGGTTGCCCCGATGGCCCGACGCAAGACGCTGCGCATCGCCACGTTCAACGTCAACGGCATCCGCCCGCGGTTGCCGCACCTGCTGGAGTGGCTGGAAAAGGAGAAACCGGACGTCGCCTGCCTGCAGGAACTCAAGGCCACCGACGCGCAGTTCCCGAAAGAGGCGATCGAGGCGGCGGGTTACGGCGCGCTCTGGGTCGGGCAGACATCGTGGAACGGAGTGGCGGTGCTGACCCGCGATGCCGAACCGGTCGAGAGCCGCCGGCGGCTGCCGGGCGAGCGCGACGATACCCAGGCGCGCTACCTGGAGGTGGCGGCGCACGGGGTGATGGTCGGCTGCATCTATTTGCCCAACGGCAACCCGCAGCCTGGACCGAAGTTCGACTACAAGCTGCGCTGGTTCAAACGGTTGATCCGCCACGCGAAGACACTGGTCGACAGCGAACACCCGGTGCTGCTGGTGGGTGACTTCAACGTGGTGCCGACCGACTTCGACATCTACAACCCGAAGCACTGGCGGCGCGATGCGCTGCTGCAGCCCGAAACCCGCGAGGCATACGCCACGCTGCTCGCCCAGGGCTGGACCGACACGCTGCGCGAGCTGTATCCGGACGAGCCGATGTTCACTTTCTGGGACTACTTCCGCCAGCACTGGGAACGCGATGCCGGACTGCGCATCGACCACCTGCTGCCCAACCCGGCGCTGTGGCCGCGCGTGCGGGCGGCGGGCGTGGACCGCTGGGTGCGCGGGCTGGAGAAGGCAAGCGACCACGCGCCGACGTGGATCGACCTCGACCGCTGAGCCACCCGTGGCCCGCACCGCATAGGCCATCCCCATCGGCCTTCCGACCAATGGCAGGTGACCCCCGGCCGCAGGGGGCGTAGAACCGTAGTCGCCGCGGGGGAACCACGGAGGCTGTCATGACGCATACCCACCCCTTGCCCGCCGCACTGCTTGCGGCCCTGCTCGCCGGCGCCTGTTCCGGCCATTCCAATCCATCCGTCACCCAGGGGCCGCTGGTCTCACCGCCCGAAGCAGCATTGATGACCACGCTGCTGGAGGGTCTGGGCGACCACAGCTTCCCGGTCACCAGCCAGCATCCCGAGGTGCAGCGCTGGTTCGACCAAGGGCTGATGCTGGCCTACGGCTTCAACCACGATGCCGCCGAGCGTGCGTTCCTGCGCGCCACCGAGCTCGACCCGCAGTGCGCCATGTGCTGGTGGGGCGCGGCCTGGGTGCTCGGCCCGCACGTCAACGCGGCGATGGACCCGACCGTCAACGACAAGGCCTGGGCGCGGCTGCAGAAGGCGATCGCCCTCGCCCCGGCCGCCGGGCCGCGCGAGCAGGCCTACATCCACGCGCTTGCCAGCCGCTACGCCGCCGAGCCGCCGGAAGACCGCGCCGAGCTGGACCGCGCCTGGGCCGACGCGACCCGCCGGCTGGTGCAGGCGCGACCGGACGACCTGGATGCCGCCACCATGCACGCCGAGGCGCTGATGGACCTGCAGCCGTGGGCCTATTACGACGAGCGACTGCGGCCGATCGGCCACACCCGCGAGATCGTCTCGACGCTCGAGTCGGTGATCGACCGCCACCCCGACCATCCCGGTGCCCTGCATCTGTACATCCATGCCGTCGAAGCCTCGGCCAACCCCGAGCGCGGGGCCGCCGCGGCCGACCGGCTGCGCGAGCTGATCCCCGGTTCCGGCCACTTGGTCCACATGCCGGCGCACATCTACGCGCGGGTCGGCCGCTGGCATGACGCGGTGCTGGCCAACCAGCGTGCGGTGGAAGCCGACGACGCCTACCTCGCCGTCTGCGGCGGCAACGTCAGCGGCGTGTATCCGCTGGGCTACGTGCCGCACAACCACCACTTCCTGTGGTTCGCCGCCAGCATGGAAGGCGCCAGCGGCATCGCCCGCGCCGCCGCCGACGCCACCGCGCAGCGCACCGACCTGCCCGAGCTGATGCGCCAGCCCGGCTTCGAGGGCCTGCAGCACTACTGGCTGACGCCGGTGTTCGACCACGTGCGTTTTGGCCGCTGGGAAACGATCGATGCGCTGGACAACCCCGCGCCCGACCTGCCCTATGTCACCGCCATCTGGCACTACGCGCGCGGCGTCGCGGCCGCCCGCCAGGGTCGCCAGGACGACGCCCGCCAGCACCTCGCCGCATTGCAGCCGCTGGCCGCCGACCCGCTGATGGACACCATGATGATGTGGGACCGCTACCCGCTGGGCCACGCGGCGCGCATCGCCGAACGCACGCTGTCCGGCGAGGTCGCCGCCGCCGCGGGCGACGACCCGGCCGCCATCACCGCATTCCGTGACGCGGTGGAGATCGAGAACCGCATCCCCTACGACGAGCCCCCCGGCTGGCACGCCCCGACCCGGCAGGCACTGGGCGCCGCGCTGCTCGACGCCGGCCAGGCCAAGGAGGCCGAGGCGGTCTACCGCGAAGAACTGCGACGCAACCCTGGTAACGGCTGGTCGCTGTACGGGCTGTCGCGTGCACTCACCGCGCAGGGTCGCGACCGCGAAGCCGCCACGACGGAGCGCGCGTTCAATACCGCCTGGGCCAACGCCGACGTGGAGCTGGTGGCGTCGCGGTTCTGACCAGGCGCAGGGTGCGGACCTGGCGTTCAGCCTCGCGTCGCGGTTTTCACGCCTGCGATGCGGGGCCGTGGCTAGGTTGGAGCCTCCCCCAACGACAAGGAGCCCAACCATGGCCCGGATTCCCGAGCAGCAGTACAAGGACCACTTCCGCAACAACTACCAGACCGCCAGCTACTACAACAAGGAGCGCGACTGGAACGACTACGAGCCGGCCTACCAGTACGGCTACAACCAGTACGGCCAGCGCGAAGGCCAGCGTTTCGAGGACGTGGAGAACGACCTGGAGCGCGGCTGGGAAACCACCAAGGCCAACTCCCGCCTGGCTTGGAACGAGGCCAAGGAAGCCGTCCGCGACGGCTGGCACCACATCGAGCGCGCGATGCCGGGCGATGCGGACCGCGACGGTCGTTGAGCTGTAAGCGATCCCTCTCTCCGGGATTGGAAAGGCCCCGCTTTTGCGGGGCCTTTTTTGTGCGTGCGAAGCGAAGGCGGCCCGGCTGCCAGCACCCGTGCATCGGGTCTGGTGGGTCGTTGCTAGCCCGCCTCCGCCAACCGCGTATCCAGCTCATCCAGGTATTCCCCTATCACCAGCACGCCGGCGCGGTCGTGGATCCGCGGCATCGCCTCGCGGGCGCGGGCCGACACCGCGCGGGCGGCAACGGCGTCGCCTGCCAACGCGGCGGCCTCGGCGTCCAGCCACAGTCGGTAAGGCGCCAGGTCCAGCAGGCCGCCTTCGCACAGCGGACGCCAGGCCGCGAGCAGGTCGGCATCGCCAGTGCGCGCGGCATAGCTGGCCAGGGTGGCGGCGATCCCCTGCCGACTGCCGTCGGCGGCACCGGGGTAGGCATCGGCCAAGGCGCGTGCAGCCGCGCCGGCGCCCGCTTGGTCGTCGCGGTCGAGCGCATGCCCCATGCGCAGCACGTGCATCGCCGCGGCCATCTGGGCGGGTACACCGTCGGGCACGGTCAGCTGGTCGGCGGGCCAGTCCCGCGGCCGCACGCCGGCCATCGACATTGCCACCACGCAGGCCCGCGCGCACGACATCCGCCAGGCCGGGGTGTCGCGCCACAGTTCACGCAGGTTGTAGCCATCGGTGTGCCAGCCCTGGTTCTGCCAGGGCACCAGGTTGATGAGGCCCAGCAGGCCGCCACCGAACACCGTGCCGGCAAGGGCGACCGTCGCCGTGACACCGAGGGCCGGTGCTAGCGCCAGCGGCAGCAGCGCGACCGCCGCGCACAACAGGTTGGCCAGCGGGCCGCCGAGGATGAAGGTGGCCACGTTGCGGCGGGACTCGGTGGCGCGGTCTGGCGGGAGCAACACGGCGAACCCGCTGAGCCCCCGCACGTTGCCGCCCCAGCGCACCATCCAGCCGCCGACGCCGCGCTCCAGCCTCAAGGGACCGATGCCCGCGGCGACCAGCCGCCGGCCAACCAGCACCCCGGCCAGCGCATGCCCGGCTTCGTGGACGAGGACCTGCAGCCACAACATTGCGATCGCCAGGGCGAGCATGGCGGCAAGCAGGGGCAATGAAACGTCGTCCGCGAACGAGTCGAGTCCCGCGACCAGCGCGAAACCGCCGATGCCGCCCACTACCCACTGCACGAGCTGCATGCCCCTGGACGCGGGCTGCGGTGCGGACGCAGGTTCGGCTGCGCGCGGATACAGCGCATCGTCGCGGCCGGTCTTCAGGTCGTTCAATCCGGTATCCATGCGGTTCCCCCTGCAGCGCACGATAACGGAACGGGGGCGCGGTGACCGGCCGGAACTACATCAACAGCGCACCCTCTCCATCGATCAGCGGCAACCGGATCGCGAACTCGGCGCCCTCACCGGGTACGCCGGTGCTGAACACGCTGACGTCGCCGTCGTGGCTGCGCACCATCTGGTGCACCACGCTCAGCCCGATGCCCAGGCCGCCCTGCCGGGTGACGGCTGCGTTGTCGCCTTGGGCGAACAGCTTGAATACGTGGTTGAGCTGGTCGGGTGGGATGCCCGGCCCGTTGTCGGCGACGCTGAGGTGGGCGGTGCCGGCGCGGCGGCTCAGGCGCACGCAGATGCGGCCGCCTTCGGGGGTGAACTTGACCGCGTTGTTGAGCAGGTTGTTGAGCACCTGCACCAGGCGGACCTTGTCGCCGACCACCCACAACGGCTCGTCGGTGACCTCGGTGGTGAGTTGCTGGCCACGGGCCTGCATGGCCGGGGTCGCGGCCTCGACGGCCGCGTCCACCACCCCCTGCAGTCGCACGGGTTCGCGGCGCAGGTGGACCTTGCCACTGACGATGCGCCCGACGTCCAGAAGGTCGTCGACCAGCCGCGAGAGCTGGCCGACCTGGCGGGCCAGGATGTCCCGGGTGGCGCGCAGGTGCGGGGAGGCGGGCTCTTCCAGCTGCATGATGGACACTGCGTTGCTGATCGGCGCCAGCGGGTTGCGCAGCTCGTGGCCGAGCATTGCCAGGAAGTGATGGAGGTGGCGTTCCTGGGTCTCCAGCCGGGTGATGCGGCGGCGGTCGCTGAGGTCGCGGGTGATCTTGGCGAACCCCAGGTGGTCACCGGCAGCGTCGTACACGGCAGTGATGAGCACGCTGGCCCAGAACCGGCTGCCGTCCTTGCGGATGCGCCAGCCCTCGTCCTCGAAGCGGCCGTCGCGCAACGCGGATTCAAGTTCGTGCTCGGGCCAGCCGGCGTCGATCTTTTCCTGCGGGTAGAACACCGAGAAGTGCTGGCCGACGATCTCCTCGGCGGTATAGCCCTTGTTGATCTGGGCGCCGAGGTTCCAGCTGACCACGTGGCCCTGCGGGTCCAGCATGAAAATGGCGTAGTCGCGCACGCCTTCCACCAGCATGCGGAAGCGCTCTTCGCCCTGGCGCAGCAGCTCCTCCTGGTGGCGTCGCTCGGTGAGGTCGCGGGTGACCTTGGCGAAACCGCGGTGCAAGCCGTCGTCGTCGACCAGCGCGGTGATGACCACGCTTGCCCAGAACCGGCTGCCATCCTTGCGCAGGCGCCAGCCTTCGTCCTCGAACCGCCCCAGGCGGAGCGCTTCGCGCAGCTCCTGCGCAGGGAAACCGATGTCGATCTGCTCCTGCGGGTAGAACACCTCGAAGCTGCGGCCGATGATCTCGTCCGGCGCGTAGCCCTTGAGCACCTGTGCCCCGGCGTTCCAGGAGCGCACGCGTCCCTGCGGGTCGAGCAGGAAGATCGCGTAATCGCGGACGGATTCCACCAGCAGGCGGAAGTCGGCGTCGTCGACCGGCGGCGGACGCTCGAAATCGCTGGCAGACGTAAGCAAGGGCTTCAAGATGCGGGTGTTCCCCGGAGACGGTTCGCCACCCTACTCCAGCGCCCGCCAACAACGGACACGCATGGACGCAGAGGGCAACAACCGCACACGCTAGCTGAACGGTGTTCAGTTCCGGGTGAAGTCACCCGGGACGAAAAGGCCCCGCCGAAGCGGGGCCTTGGAAGCAACGCGGCAGGCGGGATGTCAGGCCCAGGGATCCTGCAGCACGATGTTGGCGTCGCGGTCGGGACCAGTGGATACCATCGCCAGCGGGCAGCCCGACAGCTCCTCCAGCGCGCGCAGGTAGGCGCGCGCGGCGGGCGGCAGCTTGTCCCACTCGGTGATGCCGTGGGTGCTCTCCTCCCAGCCCGGGAACTCCAGGTACACCGGCACGCACTCGTCCCAGCCCTGCGCGTCGAGCGGCGCGTACTCGGTCTGCTTGCCGCGGTACTGGTAGCCGATGCACATCTTCAGGGTCGGCATGCCGTCGAGGATGTCGAGCTTGGTGATGCACAGCCCGCTGATGCCGTTGATCGCGACCGCGCGCTTGAGCGCGACGATGTCGATCCAGCCGCAGCGGCGGGGGCGGCCGGTGGTGGCGCCGTACTCCTGGCCGCGGTCGCGGATGCCCTGGCCGACGTCGTCGTGCAGCTCGGTCGGGAACGGACCACCGCCGACGCGGGTGGCATAGGCCTTGGCGATGCCGAGCACGTAGTCGATCGAGTCCGCGCCAACGCCAGTGCCGGCCAGCGCGCCGCCGACGGTGGTGTTGGAGCTGGTGACATACGGGTAGGTGCCGTGGTCGATGTCGAGCAACGAGCCTTGCGCGCCTTCGTACAGCACGCGCTTACCCTGCTTGCGCAGGTCGTGCAGGATGCCGGCGACGTCGGACTTCATCGGCTCGACGTAGTCGCCGAAGGCCAGTGCCTCGTCCAGGGTCTGCTGGAAGTCGACCGCGTCTACGCCCAGGTACTTGGTCAGCACGAAGTTGTGGTAATCGAGCGCGGCGCGCAGCTTCTCGGCCAGCTGCTCGGGGTAATGCAGGTCGGCGACGCGGATGCCACGGCGGGCGACCTTGTCCTCGTACGCCGGGCCGATGCCGCGGCCGGTGGTGCCGATCGCCTTGCCGCCGGCGGCCTTCTCACGGGCCTGATCCAGCGCGATGTGGTACGGCATGATCAGCGGCGTGGCGGGGCTGATCTTCAGGCGCGAGCGCACCTCGATGCCCTCCGCCTCGAGCTCGGCGATCTCCTTCTGCAGGGCGCCCGGGTGCAGCACCACGCCGTTGCCGATCAGGCACAGCGCGCCTTCGCGCAGGATGCCGGACGGGATCAGGTGCAGGACGGTCTTCTTGCCGTTGATCACCAGGGTGTGGCCGGCGTTGTGGCCGCCCTGGAAGCGCACGACCGCGCCGATGTCCTGCGTCAGCAGGTCGACGATCTTGCCCTTGCCTTCATCGCCCCACTGGGCACCGAGAACGACGACTGACTGACCCATTGTTTTGCTCCTGGCGTGGCGGGCGGCGGAGGTGGGGGCCGACCCGGGCGGAACGTTCCGCGCATAGAAAAAGCCGGGCGGGGAATGCCCCCAGCCGGCTTTTGTGCATTATCCGGGTTTCGCCCTCCGGGGGCCAGTGTCGCGGTGCCCGGTCAGGCCATCCGGCGGACCAGCCACAGCGTGCCGACCCCGATAGCCAGGATGACGCCGCCGAAAACCCTCAGCTGCCGGTCACCCAGCGCCAGCAGCTGGGCGGCGGCGCGCTTCCAGGCGCCGGGGGCGGCGAACAGGAACAGGCCCTCGATCACCGCCACCAGGCACAGCGCCGCCCACAGCTCGCTCAACGGTCGTTGCCGAGGTATTGCAGGAAGGCGTCGTCACGATCGAGCACGATCACGCCATTGCCGTCCTGGAACGACTTGCGGTACGCCTCCAGGCTGCGCTGGAAGGTGTAGAAGCCAGCGTCCTTCTGCGCCGCCTCGGCGTAGATCGAGGTGGCCTCGGCATCACCTTCGCCGCGCAGGCGCTGGGCGTCACGCTCGGCCTCGGCCAAGATCACTGCCCGCTGCTTGTCGGCCTCGGCGCGCACGGTCTGCGCCTGCTCGGCACCTTCCGCGCGCAGGCGGCTGGCGACCTCGTGGCGCTGGGCACGCATGCGGCGGTACACGTCGGTGATGACCTGGCTGTCGGTCGGCAGGTCGATCTGCTTGATGCGCAGGTCGATGATCTGCACGCCGACGGTCTCGGCGCCCTTGTTTATCGACGCCAGCTGGCTCTCGATGATGTCGGCCCGGTTGCCCGAGACGATCTCGGTCAGCGTGCGGGCGTTGATCTCGTTGCGCAGCGAGTCCTTGATGATCGGCGCCAGGCGGGCGATCGCGATGCTCTCGTCGCCGCCGGTGGCGCGATAGAAGGCGCGCTCGTCCTCGATCATGCCGACTGCGAAGAAGTCGACGCTGACGTCCTTGCGCTCGGAGGTCAGGTAGCGCTCCGGCTCGGCGTCAAGCACCTGCAGCCGCTGGTCGAACACCATCGCGGTTTCCACCAGCGGCCACTTGAAGTGCAGGCCGGGGTCGATGCCGGTGCGTGCCACGCGGCCGAGGTTGAGCACCATCGCCACCTGGCCCTCGCGGACCACGTAGGTCGAACCCATCAACGCCAGCAGCACGGCCACGCCAATGGCCACCCATGCGGAGTATTTCATCGGATCACCTCCTCACGGCCGGTGCGCGGGTTGCGCCCCGTGCGGGTGCCACTGTCGGTCGACGGGGTGCTGGTGACCTCCGGCGCGAGCGTGTCGGGGGTCAGCATCGGGACCTGGCTGCTGCCCTGTCCGCCGGCGTTGTCCATCGGCACGTAGATCAGCTGGCGCGAATCGCCGCCAACCACCTTGCGGGTGCCCGCGAGCACCTGCTCGACGGTCTCCAGCCACAGCCGCTTGCGGGTGACCTCCGGTGCCTGGCGGTACTCTTCGACCAGCATCGAGAAGCGGTCGGCATTACCTTCCGCCGCCGCGACCGAGGTCGCCTTGTAGCCTTCGGCGACCGCGCGCACGCGGTTGGCCTGGCCGCGCGCCTCGGGCACCACCTGGGCGGCGTAGGCCTGGGCCTCGCTGATCAGGCGGTCCTTGTCCTGCTGGGCGCTGTTGACGTCGTCGAACGCCGGCTTGACCTCTTCCGGCGGACGCGCGTTGGGGAGGTTCATCTCGGTCACGACGAGGCCGGTGCGGTAGGCGTCGAGCGAGGCCTGCAGTTGCTCGCGCGAGGACACGGCCAGCGCGTTGCGGGCGCCCAGCACGGTGTCCAGGGTCGAGCGGCCCACCTGCTCGCGCACGGTGCTCAGCGCGGCCTGCTGCAGCATCACGTCGGCATCGCGGGTACCGAACAGGTACTGCTGCGGATCGCTGACGCGGTACTGCACGTTGATGTCGACCTGCACGATGTTCTCGTCGCGCGTCAGCACCGGCACGTTGGTGCTGAAGGTCTTGATGGCGGTGGCGTTGACCTTGGTGACGGTCTCGATCGGCCACGGCAGCTTGAAGTGCGGGCCGGGCTGCAACACGCGGGCGACCTCGCCGAAGCGCAGCACCACGCCGCGCTGCTGCTCGGTGATCAGCACGAAGCAGTTGAACACCAACCACAGGCCGACCACCAGCAGCACCCAGCGGCCGATGCCGGCGCCACTGCCACCGCTGCCGCCGAACAGGCCGCGCAACTGGTCCAGGACGGCGTCCAGCGGGTTGTTGCCGCCGGGACGTCGCCGCGGTGGCCGGCCGCCGCCGGATTTGTCACTGCCAGGGGTGTTCCAGGCCATGCCTGCTCCTCAGAAGGTGAATGCGACGCGCGCGGCGACCGGCCGGTGCATGCGATCGTGGCGGGTACGTCGACCGCCCGTGCACTGGATGCGCAGGCGATCGGTGATTCTAGGTGGGGGGGCGGACGGCCTCAAGCGAAGCCGGATCCGTAACCAGCGTCCGGGTTGGCGCGCGCAAGCGCTTCCTCGTCCAGCAGCGGTCGCAACAGGTCGCCATGGGGCTGAGCGTACAGGCGCAGGGCATCCGCCTCCGCCAGGTCGACCTGCAGTTGCCAGCCTCCCTCCCCGGCCTGTTCGGCCCGGACGGCGCCCAGTTCGTGCAGGCGTGCGCGCAACCGTCCGGCGCGCGGCGGCAGTTCGACGGTACCGGTCACGTGGCGCAGCTCCAGCGCCTCGCCGATGGCGGCACGCAGCAGGTCCATGCCCTCGCCCTCGCGCGCGGACACCCAGGCGCGGAGGTGGCCCTCGCCCGGGCGGTCGATGCGCGGCTGCGGGCGGGTGGCTTCGCCGTCACCGCCGTCCTCGCCCAGCCGGTCGATCTTGTTGAACACCAGCACCTGCGGCAGGTCGCCCGCGCCGATGTCGCGCAGGACCTCGTCGACCTGGCGGATGCGCTCGTCGCGCAGCGGGTCGGCGGCGTCGACGACGTGCAGCAACAGGTCGGCCTCGCGTGCCTCCGACAGGGTCGAGCGGAAGGCGGCGACCAGTTCATGCGGCAGGTCGCGGACGAAGCCGACGGTGTCGGCCAGGACCACGCCGCCGCCAGGCAGCTCGATCCGCCGCACGGTCGGGTCGAGCGTGGCGAACAGCTGGTCGGCCGCGTACGCGCCGGCGCCGGTCAGCGCGTTGAACAGGGTCGACTTGCCGGCGTTGGTGTAGCCGACCAGGGCGACCCGCGGCAGCTCGCTGCGCATGCGCGCGCGGCGCTGCTGGGTGCGCTGCACCTGGACCTTGTCGAGCCGCTTCTGCAACTGCTCGAGCCGCTTCTGCAGCAGGCGGCGGTCGGTTTCCAGCTGCGTCTCACCGGGGCCGCGCAGGCCGATCGAACCGCCGCGCTGCCGCTCAAGGTGGGTCCAGCCACGCACCAGCCGGGTGGCCATGTGGCGCAACTGGGCGAGCTCGACCTGCAGCTTGCCCTCGTGGCTGTGCGCGCGCAGGGCGAAGATGTCGAGGATCAGGCCGGTGCGGTCGACCACGCGGCGCTGCAGCGCGCGCTCGAGGTTGCGCTCCTGGCCGGGGCCGAGGGGATGGTTTACCAGGATGAGGTCGGCGCCGCTGGCCTCGGCCGCGGCCTTGACCTCTTCCAGCTTGCCGCTGCCGATCAGCATCGCGGCGTTGGGGCGGTCGATGCGGGCGGTCACGACGCCGGCAACCGTGGCGCCGGCCGAGCGCGCCAGGTCGGCGAATTCCTCCAGCAAACCTTCGTCCGGCGGGCCGCCGGCGTGGGGCTGGATCAGCAGGGCGTGTTCACCCTTGCGGGAACGTTCAAACAATGACGGCGTCTCTGGGCGGGGGCGGATTGCTCAGGAGATGGTTGCGCCGGGCCTGAAAACAAGCCCACCGGAAACGATCCGCCCCGACCGGAGAGCTCACTCGTCCTCGTGCGGCTCGTCGGCGTGGCCGTTGCCGTTGCCATTGCCGCCTTCGCCCGAATGCACGTAGCCGCCACCCGGGCCGACCCGGACGTTGCGCGCCGGCACCACGGTGGAGATGGCGTGCTTGTAGACCATCTGGCTGACGGTGTTGCGCAGCAACACGACAAACTGGTCAAACGACTCGATGGTGCCCTGCAACTTGATGCCATTGACCAGGTACACCGACACCGGCACGCGTTCGCGGCGCAGCGCGTTCAGGAAAGGATCCTGCAAGGATTGCCCCTTGGACATTCGTATTCCCCCGACTTTTTAGGTTCTAGTTATGGGCGCCCACCCCCGGTGGACGCATCGCCGACCGTTGTCCCCACGACGGCAATGGGCCGATGGTAGCGCAACCGTGGCGGGGGGATACCGCCCGGGCGGGTGGATCGCGGGAACCGTGACGCGGGTGGGTCAGGCGGGGCTTTGCGGCAGGAACAGGGCCAGTGCCTGCTCGAGCCGGTCGCGTTCGGTCAGCGGGTCGAACCAGCGCGCGTCCAGCTCGCCGCGCAGCCAGGTGAACTGGCGCTTGGCCAGTTGCCGGGTGGCGAAGATCGCGCGGTCGCGGAAGCCTGCCGCATCGGTCCCGCCATCAAGGTGTTCCCAGGCTTGGCGGTAACCGACCGCACGCACCGCCGGCAGCTGCAGTGGCGCTGGGTGCGCCTGCAACTGCGGCAGTGCGCGCAGGCGGCGTACCTCATCGAGGAAGCCCGCCTCCAGCATGGCGTCGAAGCGGCGCGCGATGCGCTCGTGCAGCACCGCGCGGTCGTGCGGTGCCAGCACGAGCTTGAGGACGTGGAACGACAGGCGTGGCGGCGGCGGTTCCCGGCGCCAGTCTGTAATCGTGCGGCGCGACAGGCGATGGACCTCCAGCGCACGCTGGATGCGCTGCGCGTCGGTGATGTGGATGCGTGACGCCGCTTCCGGGTCTATCGAGCCCAGCTCGGCGTGCAGCGCGTCCCAGCCGCGTGCCGAAGCCTCCTCCGCGATGTTCGCCCGGGTCGCCGGGTCGGCACCGGGCATCGCCGACAGGCCGTTCAGCAGTGCGTGGAAATACAGCCCGGTGCCGCCGGCGAGGATCGGAATGCGGCCGCGCGCGGCGATGTCCTCCAGCGCGCGGCGGGCATCGGTGGCGAATTCCGCGGCCGAGTACGGCTGCCACGGCTCGCGGATGTCGATCAGGTGGTGCGGCACCCGCGCCAATTCAACCCCGGTGGGCTTGGCCGCGCCGATGTCGAGCCCGCGGTACACCAGCGCGGAGTCGACGCTGACGATCTCACCACCGAGGCGCTCGGCCCAGTCGAGCGCGAGCGCGGTCTTGCCCGACGCGGTCGGGCCCATGAGCGCGATCGCCAGCGGACGGCGAGCCGGTGGACGCCGCGCCGGTGGACCGGAGTCGTACATGGCCGGTCCGCCGGCGTTCGCCATGACGTGCGCGTCCGGTCAGTAACCGGTTTCGCGCAACGAGGCGCGCACCTGCTGGTGGGTGACCTGGATCTCCTGCGGCGGCTCCCGGCCCATGCGGCTGACCAGCACGACCGCGATGGTCGCGGCGATGAAGCCCGGCACCATTTCGTACAGACCCGAACCCATCCGGTCAACCGCGATCAGCTTCCACGCGATCACGGTGCCGGCACCGACCACGATGCCGGCGAGCGCACCGTTGCGCGTCATGCGCTGCCAGAACAGCGACAGGATCACCACCGGCCCGAACGCGGCGCCGAAGCCGGCCCACGCGTAGCTGACCAGCCCCAGCACCTTGCTGTCGGGGTCGCGTGCCAGCCACAGCGCGACCAGTGCGATCAGCGCGACCGATGCACGGCCCGCCCAGACCAGCTCCTTCTGGCTCGCGTGCTTGCGCACGAAGCCGTGGTAGAAGTCCTCGGTCATCACGCTCGAGCACACCAGCAACTGGCACGACAGCGTGCTCATGACCGCGGCGAGGATCGCCGACAGCAGCACGCCGGCCACCCACGGGTTGAACAGCAGGCTCGCCAGCTCGATGAACACGCGCTCGGAGTTGGCGTCGACCGGACCCGCCGCGTCCGGGTGGTTGGCGAAGTAAGCGATGCCGAAGAAGCCCACGCCGAGCGAACCGACCAGGCACAGGATCATCCAGGTCATGCCGATCCGGCGCGCCGGCGGAATGGTGGCGACGCTGTCGGCGGCCATGAAGCGCGCAAGGATGTGCGGCTGGCCGAAGTAGCCCAGGCCCCAGGCCAGCGCGGACACCACGCCGACCATGCCGAGCGTGCCGCCATCGAACCAGTCGAGACGGGTGGCATCGAAGTTGCGGACCACGTCGACGGTCGCCTCGAAACCCCCGTTGTTCATCATGATGATGCTCGGCGCCAGCAACAGCGCGAAGAACATCAGGCCTGCCTGGAGGGTGTCGGTCCAGCTGACCGCCAGGAAGCCGCCGACCAGGGTGTAGAGGATGGTGGCGGCCGCGCCCCACCACAGCGCCTGCTCGTACGGCAGGCCGAACACGCTTTCGAAAAGCCGCGCGCCGGCCACCACGCCGGAGGCGCAGTACACCGCGAAGAACACGAGGATCACGATCGCCGACAGCACCCGCAGCAGGCGATCGTGGTCGGCGAAGCGGTTGGTGAAATAGTCCGGGATGGTCAGCGCGTCACCGGCGCGCTCGGTGTAGATGCGCAGCGGCCCGGCGACCCAGCGCCAGTTGGCGTATGCGCCTAGGATCAGGCCGATCGCGATCCAGCTCTCGGACACGCCACCGAGGTACATGGCCCCCGGCAGTCCCATCAGCAGCCAACCGCTCATGTCCGAAGCGCCTGCGGCCAGCGCCACCACCCACGGCCCGAGCGAGCGGCCGCCGAGGATGTAGTCGTCGAAGTCCTTGGTCGAGCGCCAGGCGATGAACCCGATCAGGATCACGACGGCGAGATAGATCGAGAAGGTGACGAGTAACGGTGTGCTGGCTGTCATTGCAACAGGCTCCCCCGGGTCATGCTTGTGGGCACCGCGACGCGGCGCACGCGAATGGGCGACGCCAGGCCCGGCGACGCGCGAATGGGCCAGCCTAACGCAGATGCGGGGGCACTTTCAGCCCGCCAACCTGACCGGCGCGTTCATCGCGCTTATGCACAGCGGCTGTGGACAAGCGCACGTACGAAGCTGTGGACAACTGCCTGAAACGACCACGGGGCAACGGCCCCGGTCGCTCTGACCATTTTCTGTCCAGCGCCTGCAACGAGGACGCGCACGTGACGCGCTACTCGTCGTCCGGCCAAAGGATGGCCGGGGAAGCCGGCGATTGCCGCGGGTGCGGCTGGGACGCGACCGCGTTCCACACCTTCAGCGCGTCGACAGTGGCGGCGACATCGTGCACCCGCAGCAGCCGTGCACCGCGCTGCGCCGCGATCAGGTGCGCGGCGACGGAGCCATGCACGCGCTCGCGGGGAATGTCGCGTCCGGTGAGCTCTCCGATGGTGCGCTTGCGCGACAGCCCGGCCAGCACCGGCACCCCGAGGTCGCCGAAGCGCTCGAGCTGTGCGAGCAATGCGAGGTTATGCGTGGTGTCCTTGCCGAACCCGAAGCCCGGATCGATCACGATGCGCTTCTTGGCGATGCCGGCCATCTCGGCCGCGAAGATGCGTTCGGCCAGGAACCGGTGCACCTCGCCGACCACGTCGTCGTAGCACGGCGCCTGCTGCATCGATCGCGGTTCGCCGAGCATGTGCATCAGTACCACCGGCATGCCGAGCGCGGCGGCCGTGTCCAGCGCACCGTCGCGGCGCAGGCCGTAGACGTCGTTGAGCATGCCCGCGCCGGCACCGACCGCGGCGCGCATCACCTCCGGCTTGGAGGTGTCCACGCTGATCGGTGCGGAGGTCTCGCGCGACAGCCGTTCGATCAACGGCACCACGCGCCGCAGTTCTTCCTCGAGCAGCACTTCGTCGGCGCCGGGTCGGGTCGACTCGCCGCCGATGTCGAGGATGTCGGCGCCTTCCTCCAGCAAGCGCAGCGCGTGGGCGAACGCCGCGTCTGCGGTGTCGTGCGCGCCACCGTCGGAGAACGAGTCGGGGGTGACGTTGACGATGCCCATCACGCGGGGCCGGTCGAGCACGAGCTCGCGGCCGTTGCAGTCGAGCACGGGTGCGGTCTGGAACATGCGGGACGCCAAACGGAAAAGGCCAGAGCGAACTCTGGCCTTTTCGTCATCCCCCGGCAAGGCGGATCAGGTCTGCGCGGCCGGTCCGATCACCGCGCCCGGCGGGTGGGCGCTGTCGTCCTTGGGCGACTTGCCCGACTTGCCCCAGTCGGCCGGCGGCCCCGGCGTGCGCCCGGCCATGATGTCGTCGATCTGGTGGGCGTCGATGGTTTCGTACTGCAGCAGCGCATCGGCCATCACGTGGAGCTTGTCGAGGTGCTCCTTGAGGATGGTGGTGGTGCGCTGGTAGGCCTTGTCCAGGATGCCGCGCACGACCTCGTCGATCTTGCGCGCGGTGTCGTCGGACACGCTCTTGTGCTGGGTGACCGAACGGCCGAGGAACACCTCGTCGTCCTCCTCGCTGTAGGCGATCGGACCCATCTCGTCGCTCAGGCCCCACTTGGTGACCATGTTGCGGGCCATCTTGGTCGCCCGCTCGATGTCGTTGGACGCGCCGGTGGTGACCTTGTCGTTGCCGAAGATCAGCTCCTCGGCGACGCGGCCGCCATACAGCGAGCACAGCTGCGACTCGATCGCGGTGCGGTTGTAGCTGTACTTGTCGCCCTCGGGCAGGTACATGGTCACACCGAGCGCGCGGCCGCGGGGGATGATCGTGACCTTGTAGACCGGGTCATGCTCGGGCACGACGCGGCCGACGATGGCGTGGCCGGCCTCGTGGTAGGCGGTCAGCTTCTTCTCGTCCTCGCTCATCGCCATCGAGCGGCGCTCGGCGCCCATCAGGATCTTGTCGCGCGCCTTGTCGAAGTGCTCCATGCGCACGTCCTTGGCGTTCTCGCGCGCGGCGAACAGCGCGGCTTCGTTGACCAGGTTGGCCAGGTCGGCACCGCTGAAGCCAGGAGTACCGCGCGCGACCACCATCGGCTCGACGTCGTCCGACAGCGGCACCTTGCGCATGTGCACGCGCAGGATCTGCTCGCGGCCCTTGACGTCGGGCAGGCCGACCACCACCTGGCGGTCGAAGCGGCCCGGGCGCAGCAGCGCGGGATCAAGCACGTCGGGGCGGTTGGTCGCGGCGATCACGATCACGCCCTCGCCACCCTCGAAGCCGTCCATCTCGACCAGCAACTGGTTGAGGGTCTGCTCGCGCTCGTCGTGTCCACCACCCAGGCCGGCGCCACGATGGCGGCCGACCGCGTCGATCTCGTCGATGAAGATGATGCACGGCGCGTGCTTCTTGGCCTGCTCGAACATGTCGCGCACGCGGGACGCACCGACACCGACGAACATCTCGACGAAGTCCGAACCGGAAATGCTGAAGAACGGCACCTTGGCCTCGCCGGCGATGGCGCGCGCCAGCAGAGTCTTGCCGGTACCCGGCGGCCCCACCATCAGTACGCCACGCGGAATCTTGCCGCCGAGCTTCTGGAAGCGGCCCGGATCGCGCAGGAACTCCACCAGCTCGCCAACCTCCTCCTTGGCCTCGTCGCAGCCGGCCACGTCGGCCAGGGTCACCTTGACCTGGTCCTCACCCTGCATCTTGGCCCGCGACTTGCCGAAGCTCATCGCGCCCTTGCTGCCGCCCTGCTGCATCTGCCGCATGACGAAGATCCAGAACGCGATGATCAGGATGATCGGCAGGAAATTGAGCACGATCGACCAGAACGACGGCCCGCCCGGCGGCGTCTGCGTGATCGCGACGTCGTGCTCGAGCAGGTCGTTGACCAGGTCCTTGTCGCCGGGGCTGAAGGTGGTGAAGCTGCTGCCGTCCTTGCGCTCGCCGGTGATGGTGGTGCGGTCCTCGGCGATCTTGACGCTCTCCACCCGGTCGGCCTGCACCTGCTGGATGAACTGGTCGTAGGCCAGCGTCTCGACGCCGCCACCGGCCGTGCGCGGTCCGAATGCCTGGAACACCACCATCAGCACGACGGCGACGATCACCCAGAGCATCAGATTCTTGGCCAAGTCGTTCATTCAGTCGGTCACGTCAGGTTCGGGGAAATTTCGGGAAAGGGTCACTTGATCTCGGCGCGTTTGCCCTGGGCCAGAGCGTAGACCTCCGGCGAGCGCTTGCGCGACGCGGCCGGCTTGCGGATCGACACCTTCGCGTAGCGACGGCGCAGCTCCTTCACGTACTCGTCGAAACCCACGCCCTGGAACAGCTTGATCAGGAACGCGCCGTCGACCTTGAGGTGGCGATCGGCGAAATCCATCGCCAGTTCGGACAGGTACATCGCCCGCGGCATGTCCACCGCATCCACACCGCTCTTATTGGGGGCCATGTCGGACAGTACAAGGTCCACGGGCTTGCCGCCCAGGCTCGCCTCCAGACGCGATAGGACCGCATCCTCCCTGAAATCCCCATGAAGGAACTCCACCCCAGCCAGTGGCGGCATCTCCAGGATGTCCAGCGCCACCACCCGGCCGCTGTCGCCGAGCTCCTGCCGGACCCACTGGGACCAGCCGCCGGGCGCCGCGCCGAGGTCGACCACGACCATGCCGGGCTTGAGCAGGCGATCCCGGGCGACCAGCTCCTCGAGCTTGTACACCGCCCGCGAACGCATGCCCTCCGCCCTCGCCTTTTTGACGAACGGGTCGGAGTGGTGCTCTTTCAGCCAGCGCTGGCTGCTCTTGCTGCGGGTGGCCATCGGGCGCCGGGTCGGAACGGGGCCTCCATGATACCCTGCAGGCCCCGTCTCTCCTTGCCTGCGTGCCTACATGCCGACCGTCCTGACCGCCGCCCAGACCCGTTTCCTGCGCGGCCAGGCCCACGACCTGAAGGCCATGCTGCAGATCGGCGGCAAGGGCCTGACCGACGCCGTCGTGGCCGAGGTCGAGCTGGCGCTGGAGCACCACGAGCTGATCAAGATCAAGGTTGCCGCCGCCGACCGCGAGGCCCGCGACGCGATGATGGCGGACCTGGCCCAGCGCGCCGGCGCCGCCCTGGTGCAGCGCATCGGCCACACCGCGGTGCTGTACCGGCAGAGCACCGAAAAGCGCCAGATCGTCCTGCCCCGGGCCTGACCCCGACCGCACCGGTCGACGCGCGAAGGTCCCCCACCCCTCGCCTCTCCCATGCAACTGACGCTCGAAAACCCCGACCACGAGTTCTTCCTGCGCGCTGCCGACGGCACCCTGGCGCGGGTCAACGACCGGACGCTGGCACGAAGCTTCGTGATTGCTCCCGACCGGCTGCTGGAGGACTGGGACGTCACCGACGCCGCCAGGCTCGGGCCCGAAGCGCTCGAGCCCCTGCTGGAGATGGAGCCGGCCGTCGTGCTCCTGGGCACCGGCGAGCGGCAGGTGTTCCCGCCCGCCGCCGCGATGGCGGCCGGCCTGCGCCGCGGGGTCGGGATCGAAGTGATGACCAACGCCGCCGCCGCCCGCACGTTCAACGTACTGGCCAGCGAAGGCCGCAAGGTCGTCGCCGGGTTCATCCTGCCCGGCTGACGCCGTTATTTGCGCGGCAGGTAAAGCAGCGGATCGACCGGCTTGCCGTTGTAACGGATCTCGAAGTGCAGCATGTCGCGGGAGGCGCCGGTGCGCCCCAGCTCGGCGATCTGCTGGCCGGCCTTGACCACCGCGCCCTCGGCCACCAGGCGGGTGCGGTTGTGGCCATACGCCGACAGCCACTGCTCGTTGTGCTTGATGATGATCAGCTCGCCGTAGCCCACCAGCCCGGAACCCGAATACACGACCGTGCCGTCGCCGGCGGACCGCACCGGGCTGCCGCCGGTGCCTGCAATGTCGATGCCCTGCTTGGTCGGCTCGCCGGCCTCGAAGCGGCTCAGCAACTGCCCATCGACCGGCCATTTCCAGGCCACCCCGCTGTTGACGGGAGCGGCGGACGGGGTTGGCGTGGAAGGAGCGCGCGACGTTCCCTTGCCCGGCGCGGGCGTGCCAGTACGCGTGGGCGTGGACGCGGTCGACTTCGGCGGGACGCTGCGGCCATTGCCGGGAAACAGCGACAGGCGCTGCCCCGGATAGATGGTGTACGGCGGCGCAAGTCCATTCCACGCCGCCAGGTCTCGCACGGCGATGCCGTTCTGGGTGGCAATGCGATAGAGCGTGTCGCCGCGCTGGACAACCGTGGTCGCGCCGTACTTCGGGGTCGAGCCAGTCGTGCGGGTGACCGTGCTCGAGCAGGCCGCCAGTACCAGCGCGGCGAGTGCCACGACCAGCAGGCGCGTCGCCTTTCCGATGATCAGTCCATGGGTGTCGGTACGGGTCGTCGTGCTCATGCGCTCTCGTCGTGTCTCCAGGTCGGCAGGCCCATGGGTGGTGGCCACGATGTCACGGCGCCGCATACCGGCGCTGAACGGCTCAGCTGGAAAGCCGCTGGAACAGCTCGCGCGCGGCCACGCTTCCGCCACCGATGAGGATACCGAAGTAGATCACGGTCCCGATGTTGGACAGGTGACCGAGCAGGATCGCCCCGCCGTCGCGCTGGATCATGCCCACCGCGTAGAACAGCAGCGCGAGCGCCGGCAGCGTATTGCTGAAGGGCACGAACCCGAACGGCGCCATCAGCAGCAGCGCGGCCGCAATGAAGGCCAGGTTGTTGACCACGTCGACCGCGCGACTTTCGACGAACAGTCCCAACCGGCGGGGCCGGCTGATCCGCTCGAGCCGGTTGACCCAGGTGAGTCCACCAGTGAGCGCCGGGCGCAGCTTGTCGGCGGGCAGCGACTTCTCGCGCAGGCGCCGGGGCAACCACAGCGGCCGGCCCAGCACCCGGCTGACACCCACCAGCAGGATCGCCGCGCCAAACACCGTGCTTACGCCGGGAATCGACACCGGGATCAGGAACACCAGCGTCAGCAACATGGTGAGCAGCAGCAGCCCTTCGTCGCCGAACACGTCCAGCAGCTCGCCGAGGGTCAGGCGGTCCGGCGGCAGCGAATCGATGATCGAGGCGAGCTGCTCGCCCAGCGGGGCGCCGGCGTCGCCGCGTGGCGCCTGGTTGGCTGTCCGCCCGTGCGCCATGTCAGTCGACCATGCCCGACAGCAGCGGCACGAACACCACCGGCCCGAGCATGCGCTGGGACAGCGTGCCGTCGGCCGCCTTGTGCAGCACCAGCAGCGACTGCGACGTGGCGCCGCCGACCGGCGCGACCAGCACGCCCTCGGGCGCGAGCTGCTCGCCCAGGGCGTCGACCAGTGCCGGCGCCGCAGCGGTCACGATGATCGCGTCGAACGGGCCGTTCTCGGGCCAGCCGATGCGGCCGTCGTCGTGCTTGCTGCGGATGTTCATGCCCAGCTGGCGGAACCGCTTGCGGGCCGTGCGCAGCAGTTCGCCGATGCGCTCGATGGTGTGCACCTCCAGCCCGAGCGCGGCCAGGATTGCAGCCTGGTAACCGGAGCCGGTGCCGATCTCCAGCACCTTCTGCGGGGAGGCCTGCATCAGCACCTCGGTCATGCGGGCCACCACCCACGGCTGCGAGATGGTCTGGCCGTGACCGATTGGCAGGGCCGTGTCCTCGTAGGCGCGCGTCGCCAGCGCCTCATCGACGAACAGGTGACGCGGCACGGTACGGATCGCGTTGAGCACGCGCTCGTCGCTGATCGCCTCGCCTCCGGCGGCGCCGCCACGCAGGCGGTCGACCAGGCGGTCGCGCACCCGCTGGGAAGTCATGCCCGAACCGATCGCCTCGGGCTGCAGGCGCATGCGCAGGCTCATCGCATATCCCCCGCGGCGGCCGACGCCGGTGCGGCGTGCTCGAGCGAGGCGATTAGCCCGTCGACCCAGCCGGCGACCTGCTCGAGCGCCTGGTAGCGGGTGAGGTCGACCTGGATCGGGGTGATCGAGATGTGGCGCGTGCGGACGGCGTGGAAGTCGGTGCCGGGGCCGGCGTCCTGCTCGGGACCGGCCGCACCGATCCACCACCACTGGCGGCCGCGCGGGTCCTCCTGCGGCACGCAGGGTTCGGCGCGGTGGCGGTTGCCCAGGCGCGTGACCTCGAACCCTGCGATCTCGTCCCACGGCAGGTCGGGCACGTTGACGTTGAGCATGGTGTCGGCTGGCAGCGGATCGACGCGCAAGCGGGCGATGATCTCGGCCGCGGCGCGCGCCGCGGTGTCGTAGTGCCGGCCGACATGGTTCGCCGTCGCCAGCGAGACCGCCACCGACGGCAGGCCGAGGAAACGGCCCTCCATCGCGGCGGCCACCGTGCCGGAATAGATCACGTCGTCACCCAGGTTGGCCGTGTTGTTGATGCCGGACACGACGATATCGGGCTCGTCTTCCAGCATCCCGGTGATGGCGACATGGACGCAGTCGGTGGGCGTGCCGAAGA
This sequence comes from Lysobacter zhanggongensis, assembly GCF_046638635.1. Taxonomy (NCBI): domain Bacteria; kingdom Pseudomonadati; phylum Pseudomonadota; class Gammaproteobacteria; order Lysobacterales; family Lysobacteraceae; genus Lysobacter; species Lysobacter zhanggongensis. The sequence continues at coordinate 59,316 of NZ_JBJXHK010000003.1, read as the reverse complement.
CGCGCCACGTGCACGCGTCCTGGCGCACCACCCGCACCGGCATGTCCAGGGTCAGGGAGTTGCTGGCGCCCGAGCGGTCACGGTCTGGTGCGACCGTCAGCACGTCGTGGCCTGCGGCTCGGAGGCCTTCGGCGAGGGCCCGGATGCCCGGCGCGTCGACGCCGTCATCGTTGCTGACCAGTACTTGCATGGACTCCCTTGGGGCGTTTCGTCGGACGTTCGCGGCGTGCCGCGAGGCCGGGCCATGATAGCCCAGCCCGGGCGCGGCCGGCCCCCGCGGATGCTTGCGCGCCCCACGCGCGCAGGCCACGCTTGGCCCATGATCGAGCGGATCCGGCCATGAGCGACCCACGCGACGAGGACGACGACGCAGCACTGTTCCGTGACGCGATCGGTCCCGTGCGCAAGTTGCCCGAGAGCCCCCCGCCGCCGATGCCCGCGCGACCGCGACCGCGCGCACGGATGGCCGAACGCGACGAGGCGGCGGCGCGCGACGAGTTCAGGCTCGCGCTCGACGAGCACCTGGCAGCGGCGGGCGACGTGCTGGCGTGGCGGCAGGACAGCCTGCCCGACTCGGTCTACCGTCGCCTGCGCCGCGGGGAGATTTCGGCGCAGGAGGAGCTGGACCTGCACGGGAGCGACGCGCGCACCGCTGAAGCGCTGCTGCGGGCCTTCCTGTCGGACGCACAGCGCCACGGTCTGGGATGCGTGCGCATCATCCACGGCAAGGGTGGCCGCAGGGATGCGGACGTCGGCAGCAGCGGCGCGCCGATTCTCAAGAACATGGTCGACCGGATGCTGCGCCAGCGCGCGAGCGTGCTGGCGTTCCACTCCGCGCCCCCGGCCCAGGGCGGGACGGGTGCGGTGGTGGTCCTGCTGGCGCCGCCGAAACGGCGCTGAGGTAGCTCAATCGCCGCTGGCGACCAGCGTTTCGTGCTTGACCGGCGGGTTGACCCACATGACCTCGATGCCCCGCCGCGACGCGATCTTCTCGACGCGCGACATGTAGGCCTTGTCGGGACCGATGGGTGAGGTTTCCGGCGACAGGGTGGCGCCCCTGTCATCCATGCTGGCGCAGGCCGCGAGGCCCGCCACCGCCACGGAGATCACCGCGATTCTGGATATCGCCTTCATGACCGTCTCCTGTGACTGCCCGGAACCGGGACCGGTTCCCGGGGCCCGGTGCGACCGGGCACGGCCAGATATACGCCGGCGCACGGAGCGCGCCAGTGTCGGTTGACCGTTTTCCGACGAACGGCAGTGGCCGTGCGCGACCAGCCAGTGCGGGTCAGGGCACGCGGATCTCGCCGAGTTCCGCCAGCACCACCGTGGCGTAGGTGCCGGCCGGCAGGGTGAACTCGAGCCGCAGAGCATCCGGCGACAGCCAGTCCCACGACAGGTCTGCTGGACGCAGGCGCAACGCGCGGCGCTCCTGTTTCAGGCCGGCCTTTTCGAGGCCTTCGCGCACGCGCATCGCCGTCCCGTCGGCCAGGGTTGCCTCTTCCAGCGCAGCCACCGGCCCGGTGCAGCGCAGGTCGCCGCGACCCCACAGCGGGCCGGTCGGATGGATGTCGAAAGCGGCAACGCGGGCCGCCAGAGCTTCGTCGAGCGGCTCGGGCCCGAACACGCTGCGGCTGCCGTCGAGCATCCAGACTTCGCCCTCGGCCATGCCGGTGTCCCAGTCGCCTGACTGCACGCGGGCGGCCAGCACGCGGTTGAACAGTTCCGAGCGGGCGGCCGACAGCAACATGCCGCGCTGCTCGCGACCGACACGGCGACCGGCGAACATCGCCAGTGCGTGGGTGAGGTTGTCGCCGCCGCGGCCGAAGCGCTGCTCGCCGAAGTAGTTGGGCACGCCACGCGTAGCGATCACTTCGAGCCGGCGGTCGATCGCCGCACGGTCGCCCTGCAGCTCGCGCAGCACCAGCACGAACCGGTTACCCGCGAGCGCGCCACGCGGCAGCTTGCGCGAATGCCAGGCATGGCCCAGCACGCGCAGGTGCTCGCCGGCTTCGTCGCGCTCGAGTGTGGCCAGCTCCGGCGCCGACCGTTTCGGCAGGTGCACGCTGAAACGCTGGCGGGTCACCGCGTGGCGGTCCTTCAACCCGGCGTACCCGATCGCACTTTCCGGAACGCCGGCCCATGCGGCGATATGCCTGGCCGCGAACGCGGTATTCATGCCGCGCTTCTCGACATCCAGCAGCAGGTGCTCGCCGCTGCCACTCGGTTCGAACCCCGGCACCTCCTCTACGCGGAAATCTTCCGGAGTGGCGCGGATGCGCGCCGCCAGCACCGCCGGACCCGACGCGCGCGGGAGCCGGCCGGCGCCGTCGTCGTCGTTGTTACCGCCCGACGGCGGCGGCAGGTCACTCATCGGTGACCAGGAGACACACCGCCATCGCCGCGATGCCCTCGCCCCGCCCGGTAAAACCGAGCTTCTCGCTGGTGGTGGCCTTGACGCTGATCGCGTCCACTGCGACGCCGGTGTCGGCGGCCAGCGCTTCGCGCATCGCGGCGGCATGCGGCCCGACCTTCGGCTGCTCGCAGATGACGGTGACGTCGGCGTTTCCAAGCCTCCAGCCGCGCTCGCGCGCCAGGGCCGTGCAGTGGCGGAGGAACGCGCGGCTGTCGGCGTCCTTCCACTGTGGATCGGACGGCGGGAAGTGCCGGCCGATGTCCCCCAGCGCCAGCGCACCCAGGATCGCGTCGCACAGCGCATGGATCACCACGTCGCCGTCGGAGTGCGCGAGCACGCCGCGCCCGTGCGGGATGCGCACGCCGCCGAGCACGACGTGGTCGCCATCGCCGAATGCATGGACGTCGTAGCCCTGGCCGATACGGATGTTCATGGATGCACTCGTCTTGCAAGCAGGAATTCGGCCAGCGCGAGATCCGCCGGCGTGGTGACCTTGAGGTTGTCCTCACGTCCTTCCACCAGCCGCGGGCGGGCGCCTGTGCGCTCCATCGCCATCGCCTCGTCGGTGACCGCGATGCCGTCGCGCGCGGCGTGTTCGAGGGCGTCGCGCAGCGCGCCGCGCCGGAAGGCCTGCGGCGTCAATGCGCGCCAGAGCCGCTCGCGGGACTCGGTGCACTCGATTAGGCCGCCGTCGCCGGCGCGCTTGAGGGTGTCGCGGACCGGCGCGGCGAGGATCGCGCCGTCGTTGTCCCCGGCGGAATCCAGCAGACGGGTTATGTCCTGGTGCCAGAGGTTGGGACGGGCCGCGTCGTGCACCAGTACCAGCGTGTCGTCGTGGGCATCGTCGGGTAGCGCGTGCAGCGCGGCGAGGACGGAATCGGCGCGCTCCGTGCCCCCGACGCAGCGGATCACCGGCTTGCCTTCCACCTCGGTCCAGCCCGGCCAGTGCGTGTCATCCGGCGCGAGCGCGACCACTGCGCCCGCCACGCCCGGATGCGACAGCAGGGCGCGCAGGGCATGTTCGATGAGCGGTTTGCCATTGATCGTGAGGTATTGCTTGGGCAGCTCGCCGCCGAACCGGGTGCCACGTCCGGCCGCCGGGACCACCGCCCATGCGCCCGCCGGCGACGTGCGCACGGCGGTCACGGGGCGGCGTCGCCGTCGGGACCGGCCGGTGTCGCGTCCTCGGGTTCGACCACGCGGTAGAACGTCTCGCCCGGCTTGATCATCCCCAGTTCGCTGCGGGCACGCTCCTCGACGGCCGCCTCGCCCGACTTGAGGTCCTCGACTTCGGCAGCCAGCGCGTCGTTGCGCTGCTTGAGCCCGTCGTTCTCATGCGCCTGCTCGGCAACGCGCTGCTCGAGTGCGGCCACCGACCGGCGGCCGCCCTCGCCCAGCCACAGCCGGTACTGCAGCAGCACCAGCATGGCGGCCAGCAGTACCAGCAACACGCCGAGCCAGCGACGCGGCATGGCCGTGTCAGCGCTTCAGCGAGACGAACGCGTCGCGGCCGGCGTAGCGGGCGGCCTTGCCCAGCTGCTCCTCGATGCGCAGCAGCTGGTTGTACTTGGCCACGCGGTCGCTGCGGCACAGGGAGCCGGTCTTGATCTGGGTCGCGGTGGTGGCCACGGCGATGTCTGCGATGGTGGTGTCCTCGGTTTCGCCGGAGCGGTGCGAGACCACCGCCGCGTAGCCGGCGCGGTCGGCCATCGCGATGGCCTCCAGCGTTTCGGTCAGGGTGCCGATCTGGTTGACCTTGATCAGGATGGCGTTGGCGACCTGCTGGTCGATGCCCTGCTGGAAGATGCGCGGGTTGGTCACGAACAGGTCGTCGCCGACCAGTTGCACCTTGTTGCCGAGCTTGGCGGTCAACAGCTTCCAGCCGTCCCAGTCGCCCTCGTCCATGCCGTCCTCGATGGTGACGATCGGGTACTGCGCGCACCAGTTGCCGAGGAAGTCGGCGAACTGCTCGCTGGTCAGGCGCTTGCCCTCGCCGGTGAGGTTGTACTTGCCGTTCTCGTAGAACTCGCTGCTGGCCACGTCCAGCCCAAGGAGGATGTCCTCGCCGGCGTGGTAACCGGCCTTGCCGATCGCCTCGAGGATGGTTTCCAGCGCTTCCTCGTTGCTGCGCAGGTCGGGGGCGAAGCCGCCCTCGTCGCCGACCGCGGTCGACAGGCCACGGCCCTTGAGCACCGACTTGAGCGCGTGGAACACCTCGGTGCCGGCGCGCAGGCTTTCGGAGAAGGTCTCGAACCCGGTCGGCAGGATCATGAACTCCTGCAGGTCGACGTTGTTGTCGGCGTGCGCACCGCCATTGATGATGTTCATCATCGGCACCGGCAACACCGGGGTACGGTCACCGGCGAGGTGCTTCCACAGTGGCAGCTTCAACGACGCGGCGACCGCGTGGGCGTTGGCCATCGACACGCCGAGCAGCGCATTGGCGCCGAGCCGCCCCTTGTTCTCGGTCCCGTCCAGGTCGATCAGGCGCTTGTCGATGCCGGCCTGGTCGGCCGCGTCCATTCCGCCGATCGCCTGGGCGATGGTGGTGTTGACGTTGTCGACCGCCGTCCGCACGCCCTTGCCGAGGTAGCGGGTCTTGTCGCCATCGCGCAGTTCGACCGCCTCCTTGGAGCCGGTGGACGCGCCCGACGGCACCATCGCGCGGCCGAAGCTGCCGTCGGCGAGGGTGACCTCGGCCTCCAGGGTCGGGTTGCCGCGGCTGTCGAGGATTTCGCGGGCGTGGACTTTGGCGATGGTCGTCATGTCGGGTTCTTTGCAGGTCTCAGGATTGGGATTCGAGGAAGCCGTTGCGCTTGGTCACTTCGTCGATGGCCATCAACGTCTCCAGCAGCGCGCGCATCTTCGGCAGCGGCCAGGCGTTGGGTCCGTCTGACAGCGCTTCTTCCGGCTTGGGGTGGGTTTCCATGAAGATGCCGGAAATGCCGACCGCCATCGCCGCGCGCGACAGCACCGGCACGAACTCGCGCTGGCCGCCGCTCTTGCCGCCGGCGCCGCCGGGCAGCTGCACCGAATGGGTCGCGTCGAACACCACCGGGCAGCCGGTGTCGCGCATCACCGCCAGCGAGCGCATGTCGCTGACCAGGTTGTTGTAGCCGAAGCTGGCGCCGCGCTCGCAGACCATGATGTCGCGGTTGCCGGTGGCCAGCGCCTTGTCGGCGACGTGCTTCATCTCCCACGGCGACAGGAACTGGCCCTTCTTGATGTTGACCGGCTTGCCGGCGCCGGCGACCTTCTGGATGAAGTCGGTCTGGCGGCACAGGAATGCGGGGGTCTGCAGGACATCGACCACCGAGGCGACCTCGTCCATCGGGGTGTACTCGTGGACGTCGGTCAGCACCGGTACGCCGAGCTGCTTCTTCACCTCCGACAGCACCTTCAGCCCTTCCTCCAGGCCGGGGCCACGGAAGCCCGACACCGAGGTGCGGTTGGCCTTGTCGAAACTGGACTTGAAGATGAAGGGAATCCCGAGCTCGCCGGTGATTTCCTTGAGCGTGCCGGCGGTGTCGAGCTGCAACTGCATCGACTCGATCACGCACGGGCCGGCGATCAGGAAGAAGGGCCGGTCGAGGCCGATCTCGAATCCGCAGAGTTTCATGCGTGTGCCTCCTTGAGCAGCCGTCCGCCGGCCTGCGCCTTGTGCTCGCGGGCGGCGCGGATGAAACCGACGAACAGCGGGTGGCCGTCGCGCGGGGTCGACAGGAACTCCGGGTGGGCCTGGCAGGCCAGGAACCACGGGTGGCGGTCGCGCGGCAGTTCGATCATCTCGACCAGCAGGTCGTCCATCGACTTGGCGCTGATCACCAGCCCCGCGTCCTCGAGCTGGGTGCGGTAGCGGTTGTTGAACTCGTAGCGGTGGCGATGGCGCTCGCCGACGACGTCCTTGCCGTACATCGCGTGCGCCAGCGTGCCGGGCTTGATGCGCTGGTCCTGCAGGCCGAGCCGCATCGTCCCGCCCAGGTCGCTCTCCTCGTTGCGGCGCTCGACGTCACCGGCGGCGGTGCGCCACTCGGTGATCAGGCCGATCACCGGGTGAGGGCTGGCCTTGTCGTTCTCGGTGCTGTTTGCGCCTTCCAGGCCAGCGACGTTGCGGGCGTAGTCCACCACCGCCGCCTGCATGCCGTAGCAGATGCCGAAGTACGGGATGCCGTGCTCGCGCGCGTGGCGGGCGCTGTCGACCTTGCCTTCGAAGCCGCGGTCGCCGAAACCGCCCGGCACCAGGATGCCGTCGACGCCGGCCAGTGCCTCCTCGGCGCCAACCTTCTCGATGTCGCTCGACTCCAGCCACTTCAGGTTGACCCGGGTGCGCTGGCGCAGGCCGCCGTGCTTGAGGGCCTCGGCCACCGACTTGTAGGCGTCCTGGTGGTCGACGTACTTGCCGACCACGCCGATGGTGACCTCGTCGACCGGGTGCTCGCTGGCGTCCAGCACCGCGTCCCACTCGGCCAGGTCGGCCGGGCCGGCCGGCAGGCGCAGGCGGTCGATGATCAGGTCGTCCAGCCCCTGCTCGTGGAAGCGCTGCGGCATCCGGTAGATGTTGTCCAGGTCGACGGCGGAGATGACCGCGCGCTCGGAGACGTTGGTGAACAACGCGATCTTGCGGCGCTCGCTGTCGGGCAGCGGCTGCTCGGAGCGGCACAGCAGGATGTCGGGCTGGATGCCGATCGAGCGCAGCTCCTTGACCGAATGCTGGGTCGGCTTGGTCTTGAGCTCGCCGGCGGCGGCGATCCACGGCACCAGGGTGAGGTGCATGAACAGGGCCTTGTCCGACCCGCGCTCGGTGCGCAGCTGGCGGATGGCCTCCAGAAACGGCAGCGACTCGATGTCGCCCACCGTGCCGCCGATCTCGACCAGGCCGACGTCGAAGCCCTGGGTGGCCTCGACGATGCAGCGCTTGATCTCGTCGGTGATGTGCGGGATCACCTGCACGGTGCCGCCAAGGTAGTCGCCGCGGCGCTCCTTGCGGATCACGTTCTCGTAGATGCGGCCGGTGGTGACCGAGTTCTTGCGGCTCAGGCGGGTCCGGACGTAGCGCTCGTAGTGCCCAAGGTCGAGGTCGGTCTCGGCGCCGTCGTCGGTGACGTACACCTCGCCGTGCTGGAACGGGCTCATGGTGCCCGGGTCGACGTTGATGTACGGATCGAGCTTCATCATCGTCACGCGCAGGCCGCGCGCTTCGAGGATGGCCGCCAGCGAGGCTGCCGCGATGCCCTTGCCGAGCGAGGACACCACGCCGCCAGTGACGAAGATCAGGGGAGTCATGGATTTTTGTGCCGCTGGAAAGCCGCAGTTTACCGGCTGGGGCGCCGGGCCGCGACCGCTTGACTATTCCGGGCCGCACTGTCCCGCATCGGCGACCGCCGCCGCGCGCCCATGAAAAAAGACGCCCCGGCGGACCGGGGCGTCTTTCTGGAACGTGGATCGGTCCGATGGCTCAGTAGCCGTCGTCCTCTTCGGGCTCCACTTCGCCTTCGGCCTCGACCGCGGCATCGGCCTCGACGTCGGTCGCGGCAGCGGCCTCGGTGGCCTCGGCCGCTTCGTCGACCAGCGCCGAAGCGTCGCCGACAACGTCGCCGGCGGTGGTGGCGGCCTGCTCGACCTCGGCCTGCTCGACCTGGGCCTGTGCATCCACCTCGGCCTGGGCATTGACGTCGGCCGACTGGGCGAACGCGGCCGGAGCGGCGATCAGACCGGCAATCACGGCCGGCAGCATCAGCTTGCGAATATTCATGCGATGTCTCTCCTGAGATCTTTGGAAAATGGGTGAAGCGCCCGGGCGGGGGCCCGGGAACGCGGCGGCGGGATCCGGGGGAGAATCCGCGCAGTCGCATGCCGCCGGGGAACAGGGGGTACCTCGACGACGGCCCGACCCTAGCCGCCGGTTCCTCGCTCCAGCCTGAACGAACGGGAAATTAACGCTGGCCGCCCGCGTGACGCGGATACGTGCCGGTCGCGCGAACCGCGCGCGACTTCGCTTGACCGTCCCCCGCCCCGTCTTCATCCTCGCCGCTCCGCCGCGCCGTGCCGTACGCCCAGATGAATACCCGCTACAACGCCGCCGATATCGAAGTCCTGTCCGGGTTGGACCCGGTCAAGCGTCGGCCCGGCATGTACACCGACACCACCCGCCCCAACCACCTGGCGCAGGAGGTCATCGACAACTCGGTGGACGAGGCGCTGGGCGGCCACGCGAAGGTGATCGAGGTGACCCTGCATGCCGACGGCAGCTGCGAGGTGTCCGATGACGGCCGCGGCATGCCGGTCGACATCCACCCCGAGGAGGGCATCCCCGGTGTCGAGCTGATCCTGACCCGGCTGCACGCGGGCGGTAAGTTCAGCGGCAAGAACTACACCTTCTCCGGCGGCCTGCACGGCGTCGGCGTCAGCGTGGTCAACGCGCTGTCTACCCGGGTCGAGCTTTTCATCAAGCGGGACGGCAACGAGTACCGGATGGAGTTCCGGGACGGGGACCGCAGCTCCGAGCTGGAGGTGGTGGGGAGCGTCGGCAGGAAGAACACCGGCACCCGCCTGCGCTTCTGGCCCGACCCGAAGTACTTCGACACCCCCAAGTTCAACCTGCGCTCGCTCAAGCACCTGCTGCGCGCCAAGGCCGTGCTCTGCCCCGGCCTGACCGTCCGGCTGCACGACGTCGCCGGCGACGAGAAGCTGGAGTGGCATTACGAGGACGGCCTGCGCGACTACCTGCGCGGCGAGCTGGCGGAGGCCGAACTGCTGCCGCCGGAGTTGTTCGTCGGCCACCTGCAGAAGGACACCGAGGTGGTCGACTGGGCCGTGGCCTGGGTGCCTGGTGTTGATGGGCGTGCGGGCGAACTGGTGCAGGAGAGCTACGTCAACCTGATCCCGACCGCCCAGCACGGCACCCACGTCAATGGCCTGCGCACCGGCTTCACCGATGCGCTGCGCGAGTTCTGCGACTTCCGCAACCTGCTGCCGCGTGGCGTCAAACTGGCGCCCGAGGATGTGTGGGACCGGGTCGCGTTCGTGCTGTCGCTGAAGATGACCGACCCGCAGTTCTCCGGCCAGACCAAGGAGCGGCTCAGTTCGCGACAGGCCGCGGGCATGGTCGAGGGCGCCGCGCACGACGCTTTCAGCCTGTGGCTCAACCAGCACGTCGAGCTCGGCGAGCGGATCGCCCAGCTGGCGATCGAGCGCGCCAGCGCCCGGCTGAAGACCGAAAAACAGATCACCCGCAAGAAGGTCACCCAGGGTCCCGCCCTACCCGGCAAGCTGGCCGACTGCACCAGCCAGGACCTGTCGCGCACCGAGCTGTTCCTGGTGGAGGGCGACTCCGCCGGCGGCAGCGCGCGCCAGGCGCGCGACAAGGATTTCCAGGCGATCCTCCCGCTGCGCGGGAAGATCCTCAACACCTGGGAGGTGGCCTCCGGCAGCGTGCTGGGCTCGCAGGAAGTGCACGACCTGGCCGTCGCCATCGGCTGCGACCCTGGCAAGGACGACATCACGGGCTTGCGCTACGGCAAGGTGATCATCCTGGCCGACGCCGACTCCGACGGCCTGCACATCGCCACCCTGCTGACCGCGCTGTTCCTGCAGCACTTCCCGGCGCTGGTCGCGGCCGGCCACGTGTTCGTGGCAATGCCGCCGCTGTTCCGCGTCGACCTGGGCAAGCAGGTGTTCTACGCCCTGGACGAGGAGGAGAAGCGGATCCTGCTCGAGAAGATCGAACGCGAAAAGGCCGAGAAAAAGAAGGGCGCGGCCGGCGCGGTCAATGTCACCCGCTTCAAGGGCCTGGGCGAGATGAACCCCTCGCAGCTGCGCGAGTCGACCATCCACCCCGACACCCGCCGGCTGGTCCAGCTGACCGTCGACGACGCCGATGCCACGCATTCGCTGATGGACATGCTGCTGGCCAAGAAGCGCGCCGGTGACCGCAAGGCGTGGCTGGAGAACAAGGGCGACCTGGCGACGCTGGAAGTCTGACCCCCTGCTGCGGCGTGGCAGACTCCCGGGACACATCCGTGTTCCGGGGAGGGAACATGCCACATATCCGCTGTTTCGGCGTTGCGCTGTCCTTGCTGTTGTCTGCCCCCGTGGCAGCCGCCAGCCCACCCGCCGCGGAACTGTTCGCCAAGCATTCCGAGATTTCCGACATCGCACTGTCGCCCGACGGCACCCGGGTCGCGATGGCGGTGCCGGTGGCCGAGGGAACGGAGACGCAGCTGCAGATCATCCCGCTCGACGAGGGCGGAGGCGCGCTGGCATTGCGCTTCGGCAAGCAGCAGCACGTCACCGACGTGTACTGGACCACCAACGAGCGCCTGGTGGTGTCACGCGCCGAGATGGAGCCATTGCACGCGGAACCCTACAGCCGCGGCGAGCTGATCGCGACCAATGCCGATGGCAGCGACCAGGAGCTGCTGTTCGGCTACATCGGCGACTTCTTCATGAAGTCCGGTCGCCGCAAGGACAACGGCTTCTCGGCGCTCACCGGCCTCATCCTCGACGACCCGGGCATGGCGCTGGTGACCTTCCGCTGCTGGAACTGCGGAGAGGAGCCCGACACCGTACTTTTCCGCGTCGACACCCGCACCGGCGTGCGCAAGGAGGTCGAGCGGTTCCGCGGCGACACCATTTTTGGCGCCGACCGAAGCGGCACTGCCCGGATCGCGGTCAGCCGCGATGCCAACGACAACCCGTTGATGCGCTATCGCCCCACCGCCGACGCGGCCTGGCAACCACTGCCGCGGACGATGGCGGGCTATTCGCTGTCGCCGTTGCGGTTCTCGGACCAGCCGGACGTCATGTTCGCACTGGTGTCCGACAAGGGTGAGCCCGAACGCCTGTACCGGCTCGACCTGGCCGCGGGCACCCGCACCCTGCTGGCGGGGCGGGCGGACATGGAGATCGCCCGCGTGCTGTACGAAGGCAGCCGCGGCGCGCCGTTCGGTGTGTTCTTCGATGCCGGCAAGCCCTCGATCGAGTACATCGACAAGGCATCGCCGTGGGCCGCGCTACACGCCGGCTTGATGCAAAGCTTCCCGGGCGAACTGGTCATGCCCTTCGACTTCAGCGACGACGACAGCAAGCTGATCTTCTTCACCTACTCCGGCAGCCACCCCGGCGCGTACTACCTGCTGGATCGGACGGCGGGGAAGATCCGCCTCATCGCCGAGCTGAAGCCCTGGATCGAGCCGGCGAAGATGGCGCCGGTGCGGCCGATCGAATTCAACAGCCGCGACGGCCGGACGCTGTACGGGTTCCTGACCGCTGCCGGTGACGGCCCCCGGCCGATGGTGGTGATGCCCCATGGCGGCCCACACGGGCCGTATGACCGGTGGCGGTTCAATCCGGAGGCGCAGTTCCTGGCCAGCCGCGGCTACGCCGTCCTGCAGGTCAACTACCGCGGATCCGGCGGGCGTGGACAGCAGTTCATCGAGGCGGGCTACCGCGAATGGGGCGGGCGCATCCAGGACGACATCGCCGACGGCGTCCGCTGGGCGGTCGACCAGCAGCTGGCCGACCCGTCGCGCGTGTGCATCTACGGTGCAAGCTTCGGTGGCTACGCCGCACTGATGAACTCGATCCGGTATCCCGACGCCTACCAGTGTGCCATCGGCCACGTCGGCGTCTACGACCTGCAGATGATGTTCAAGGAAGGCGACATCGCCGCCCGCCGCGCCGGACGTTCTTACCTGGAGCGCGTGCTCGGTACCGACGAGGCCGCGCTGGTCGAGAACTCGCCCGCTCGGCAGGTGGACCGCATCAAGGTCCCGGTGTTGCTGGCGCAGGGCCGGATCGACCGGCGCGTTCCGATGGAACAGTTCGACGCGCTCGCCACCGCGTTCCGCAAGAGCGGGCGTCCGGCGGAAACCCTGGTGGTGCCCGGCGAGGGACACGGCTTCTACAAGCCCGAGAACCAGGCGAAGCTGCTGGAAACGATGGCGGATTTCCTCGACCGCCACATCGGCGGCCGCTCCGCGGGCCCGACCGCCGCCACTGCGCCCTGAGAAGTGTGGCGCCGGCCGACGATGCGGTCGGCGCCTCCGCTTTCCCCCCCCGCTTTCAACCGGCTCCAGGCCCGGCCAGCGCGGCCAGCAGCAGGCGCCGAAGCACCGGCTGCAAGCGCGCCGCCCGTTCCGGCAGGTACTCGAACGTCGCCTCGTCCATGTAGCAGCGCTGGCTGGTCTCCAGCTGCACCGCCTCGACCGCACGATCGGGATCGCCGTAATGGCGCGTGATGTGGCCGCCCTTGAACCGTCCATTGGCGACCCAGTCGAAGTCGTGTTGTGCGGCGAGGACCGCCTCCAGTCGCTGCTGCAGTGCCGGCAAGCAGCTCGTCCCGCCGCCGGTGCCGAGGTTGAGGTCGGGCAGGCGGCCGTCGAACAGGAACGGGAGGTCGTCACCACGGATCGAGTGCCCTTCCCACAGCACCGCCCGCCCGTGTTCCAGCCGCAGCCGGGCGAGCTCGCCCGCCAAGGCGTCGTGGTACGGGCGCCAGTAGCGTTCGACGCGATCGCGCACTTCGGCCTCGTCGGGTTCCGCGCCGGGGAGGTAGACCGGCTCGCCGGTGAACCGCACGGTCGGGCACAGGCCGGTCGTGTTCTGCCCGGGGTACAGCGAGGTGTCGTCAGGCGGACGGTTGAGGTCGACGACGTAGCGCGAGTACCGCGGGACCAGCACGGAAGCGCCCAGTTCGCGGGCGAAGTCGTACAGGCGCGAGACGTGCCAGTCGGTGTCGGGCGCGGCACGCGCGACCTCGGTCATGCGCGCGGCGAGTGCCTCGGGGATCACGCTGCCGTCGTGGGGCAGGCTGACCAGCAGCGGCGCAGTGCCGCGGTGGAGCGCGTAGGTATCCATCCGGCCATTGTAGGAGCGGCTCCTACAGGACGCTCGCGCCCGGCCTAGCGCATGAGCACCACTTCTTCGGCGCTGGTGGGGTGGATCGCGACGGTGTCGTGCAGGTCGTCGAGGGTGATGCCCCGCTTCAGCGCGACCGCAAAGCCCTGCAGGATCTCGTCGGCGGCCTCGCCCAGCAGGTGTATGCCGACCACCCGGCGGTCGGGGCCGGCGCAGACCAGCTTGAACACGCTGCGCTGCGGCGAGTCGACCAGCGCATGCAGCATCGGCCGGAACGACGCGGTGGCGACATGCACGTCGTCGCCGTGCTGCTCGCGCGCCTGGTCTTCGGTCAGGCCGACCTTGCCCATGGGCGGATGGCTGAAGACGACCGTTGGGATGTCGTGCGGATCGAGCGGCCGGTCGCGGTTGCCGTAGAGGCGGTCCATCAACCGGCGGGCGGCGGCGATGGCGACCGGCGTCAGCGGCAGGTCGGTGCTGACGTCGCCCACCGCGAAGATGCCGTCCACGTTGGTGGCGTGCCGCTCGTCCACCACGATGTGGCCGCGGCGGTCGGTCTCGACTCCGGCCGTGTCAAGGCCGATTGCGTCGGTGTTGGGGCGCCGGCCGGTGGCGAGCAGCACTTGGTCGAACACCAATTCAGATGCACCGGGGGCGATGACCTGGAATCCGTCGCCGGTCTTTTCCACGCCTTCGACGCTGCAGCTGAAATGGATGTGGATGCCGGCCTGGCGGTAGTCCTCGGCCAGCTGTGCGGTGAGTTGCGCATCGAAACTGTCGACCAGCCGCTGCCCGCGCACGAAGACACTGACCGCGCTGCCCAGCGCCTGCAGCACGCCAGCCAGTTCGACCGCGATGTAGCCGCCACCGACCAGCGCGACCCGGGCCGGCGCTGCGGTCCAGCCGAAGAAATCGTCCGACGTACCGGCCAGCTCCGCGCCCGGCATGTCCGGCCGCACAGGGTGGCCGCCGGTGGCAATCAGTATCCGTGGCGCGCGCAGGCGGACGCCGTTGCTGCATTCGACCGTGCCTGCACCCGCGAGCCGGCCGCGCACCGGCAGCAGGGCCACGCCGGCCTTGTCGAGCCGCTGCTGGTAGCTGGCGTGGATGTTGGTGATGTAGCGCTGGCGGTGGGCGATGAAGGTCGGCCAGTCCAGCGCGCAGTCCTGGGCGGGAAACCCGAGCCGCCCGGCGAACCCCAGCTTGCCGGCCACCTCGGCCGCCAGCCACATCGCCTTCTTGGGCACGCAGCCGGCGTTGACGCAGGTACCGCCCAGCGCTTCGGGTTCCAGCAGTGCCACCCGGGCACCGTGCTCGGCCGCGCGGAAGGCGCCGGCCAGCCCGCCGGATCCGCCACCCACCACGATCAGGTCGAAGTCGTTGTGCATCGCTCGCTCCGCTGGTGATGGCCCATCGTGCCCGAAGCGGCGTGTAGGCGGCCTCAGGCGAAGCGGTCGGGACGGTACGGCGCGGGGTCGACGGCCGGCGCATGCCCGGTCATCAGGTCCGCGACGAGCTGGCCGGTGCCGGTGCTCATGCCCACGCCCATCATCCCGTGGCCGGTCGCCAGCCAAAGGCGCTCGTGGCCGGGGGCACGCCCGATGATCGGGATGTCGTCGCAACTCATCGGCCGCCAGCCGTACCAGCGCTCCCGGACCTCGGGGCCGACCGGTTGGTGCAGGTACTCGGCCGCGCCGCGCTCGAGCGCACCGAGCCGGCGCTCGTTGAGGCTGACGTCGAAGCCGGAGAACTCCATCGTGCTGCCGAGCCGGAACCCGCCGTAACCCCGGCTGTCGTCCCAGGTGGTGACGCAGACCGAGCGCTCGCGCAGGATCAGCGGGCGACGCGGTACCAGCGACGGCAGTGAATAGGTGACCGAATAGCCCTTGCCCGGCTGCATCACCGAACGCAGCCATGGCAGCCCGACCGCGCCCGCCAGCCGGGGCGACCACGCGCCCAGCGCCAGCACCACCTGGTCGGCCTGCACCACCTCGCCGGCCACCCGCAGTGTCACCCCGTCGCGGTCGCTCGCCAGCGAGTCCAAGGCGGCATGCTCGACCACCACCCCGCCGCGCTCGCGCACGGTCCGGGCCAGCTCGATGACGTAGCGGTCGGGACGCAACACGGCATCCCCGGAGAACCGGATCGCGCCGGCGACACCGGGCTTGACCGCCGGTTCCATCGCCTCGAAACGGGCACCGTCGATCACCTCGACCGCGATGCCCAGTTCGCGCAGCAGCGGGATCTCGCGCTGGTCTTCCTCGAACTTGCGGTCACTGCGGAACACGTAGTCCTCGCCCGACTCGCTGAAGCCGCAGTCCAGCCCGTAGCGCGCGATCCAGTCCTGCAGCCGCAGCCGCGAATCGTTGAGCAGTTGTGACTTGGCACGCGCGCTGCTTTCCCAGTCGCGCAGGTTGCAACGACCGGCAAAACGCCACATCCAGCGCCACAGCACCGGGTCGAGCCGCGGCCGGACGTACAGCGGAGCGTCGGGCGTCAGCATCATCCGCAGCGCGGTGGCGACCATGCCCGGCGCTGCCAGCGGCGGTGCGTGGCTGGGCGTGATGGTGCCGCAGTTGCCATGTGAACTGCCGCCGCCGACCCGGCCTGCGTCGATCACCGTGACCCGCCGGCCGGCCTCGATCAGGGCCAGCGCCGAGGCGAGCCCGACCACACCGGCCCCCACCACCACCACGTCTTCGCGTCGATCCATGGCGGCGAGTTTAAGCGGCGGCGAGCAGCCGGTGTCAGGCAGGCGATCCCGCCCGACCGACCCAGGGACTCAGGCAGCCACGGGCGGCACCGGGCCCGACGCGCGCCGCATCGGCGGCCACTGGAGGTAGGTGAAGGCGCGCCACAGCCACTCCATCGGACCGTAGCGGAACCGCGACAGCCACCAGCGGCTGAGCGCCACCTGCAGCGCGAACACCACCACCACGCCCAGCACCTGCCAGGCGCGCGACACCCCGCCCCACAGGCCCAGCCCGTAGCCGTAGAACAGCAGCGTGCCGATCACCGACTGCGCGAGGTAATTGGTCAGCGCCATGCGTCCGGCCGGTGCGACCGCCCGCAGCCAGGCAGCGCCGCGCTGCAGGGCCAGCACCACGATGCCGACGAAGGCCAAGGCCATCAGCGGGGACCCGGCCATGTGCAACGTCATCGCCATCATGGCGTCGGGATCGGCGCCGGCGACCATGTCGGGGTTCGGGTTGATGGCCACGCTCGCCAGCGTCAGCGCAAGGCCAGCCAGCCCGCCAAGCCATGCGAGCCGGACGAACATGCGCCGATGGGCCGCCGGCTCCGACATGGCCCCGCTGCGGACCAGCCACGCGCCTATCAGGAACATCCCCAGCACCAGCGGCACGAGGAAGAAGTTGTCGCCCAGCGACTCCATGAACCACTGAAGCCTTACCGCGTTCGCCTCGGCGTAGCTGCCCGAAGAATAGGCGGCGATCTCGGCGTCCCGCAGCGAGGCCATGGTCTCGGCCATCGCCGCGGCGTCCGGGTCGGAGGCGGCATCGCCCATCGCCATCATCGCGGCCGAACCGAGCAGCATCAGGGCCAGCAGCACGCCCCAGATCCATGCGCCCCACTTCCACAGCTGTGTCGTCGCCGTATTGCGGAACAGCGCCATGAGCAGCAGCGCGGTCACCGCGTAGGACACCAGGATGTCGCCCGACCAGACCAGCAACGCGTGGACCAGGCCGATCAGCAGCAGCCCGAACGTGCGCCGCAGGTACATCGGCACGAACCCGCGGCCGGCCGCCGCGGCACGGCCGAGCATCACCGCGAACCCCATGCCGAACAGCAGCGAGAACAGCGTCCAGAACTTGCCGCGCACGAACACGTAGACGAACGCGTCGGCCAGCCAGTCCAGTCCACGCGCGTCCGGCGCGATGCCAGAGGCCATGTCGGCCAGCGGCGCAGTGAAGTACTCGACGTTCATCAGGGCGATGCCCAGCAGCGCCAGGCCGCGCAGCACGTCGAGGTTGTCGATCCGCTCCGATGCCGATACCGGCGTCAGGGTCGTGGTGGTCATGCGCAGCCTCCCCAGGCATTGAAGCGCCGATCATGCCAGCCGCGCAGGCGTCGGCAACCGCCACACGTCATGCCGGCCCCAGAACGAAGTCGGCCCGCAAAGGCGGGCCGACGGGGTCTGCGATGACGACCGCTGCGGTCCGTGCTGGTGCCCGCCCTCGCCGTGCACGTGGCCGTGCGGGATCTCTTCCTCGCTTGCCTCGCGCCCCTCTACGATCTCGATCTCGAAACTCCGGTCCTGGCCGGCCATCGGGTGGTTGAGGTCGCCGTCGACCACGCTCATACCGACCTTCTGGACGGTCACCGCGCGCGGGCCGAAGTTGGTCGGCAGCACGGCCTGCATGCCGGGGACCAACTTGACGTCCTTGAAGTACTTCTTCGGGACGCGCTGGGTCAGGTTGGGCTGGATCTCGCCGTAGGCCTCGGCTGCCTTCACCTCGGCGGTGAACTTGTCGCCGGCCTCGCGGCCGTCCATCGCCTTCTCCAGCCCCGGGATGATGTTGCCGTGGCCGACCAGGATCGCCAGCGGGCCGCGGCCCTCGGAGGATTCGAGCGACTCGCCACCCTGCTCGGCGACGGAATAGTGGAAGAGGACGACGCGGTCTTTCTCGATTTTCATGCGGTTACTCGGTGGAGGCCGGACGGAGGACCGTCGCGTGGCGCGGGCAGCACCACCGGTCGGTGGCGGCGAAGGGGGTTGCCGTCGCGCCCCGGGACAGCCAAGCTGTCGGCGTGACGAAGGCCGCGCATTATCCCGGCATCAACGCCCACGCGCCAGCACGCCCGGTGCAGGCCGCCGCGTCCCCGACCCTCCGACCCTTGGCCGCGCTGTGCTGCAGCCTGCTGTTTTGCGCAGGTCTGGCCGGCTGCGGAAGCGGAAGCGGAAGCGAAGTGGCGCGCTCGCAGCCTCCGCCGCCCGGTCGCGACTGGGCCACGCGGGCGCCGAGTGATCCCGCCGCCGCCAATGCGGTGCTGATGCGGGCGATCAGCCTGGTCGGCACGCCCTATCTCTATGGCGGCAACACCCCGCAGTCCGGGTTCGACTGCAGCGGGCTGGTCAACTATGTCTACAGCGACATGCTCGACCTGCGCCTGCCGCGCAGCTCGGGCGCCCTGGCGGACTACCAGGGGCCGCGGATCGCCCCGGACCAGCTGTCCCCGGCCGACCTCGTGTTCTTCGGCAGCGGCGGCCGGGTCACCCACGTCGGCATCTATGTCGGCGACGGCCGTTTCGTGCATGCCCCCAGCAGTGGCGGGACGGTCCGGCTCGACCACCTGAACGGGCACTACTGGCGGGACCACTACAGCGGTGCGAAGCGCGTCCTCTGAACGCACCTGCCGAAGTGGAATGAACGCCGCATACTCCTAACGGAAAATTAACTCTATTTGAACCTCTTGGCCGGATTCCGCGGGCATGATGCCCGCGTGATGACTTCGTGATCCCCAAGTGACGACCAAGACCCCAGGCCAAGGCCGCCCGAATACCTCCGCCGCCCGCACCCCGCGTGCCGCAACCCGCCTCCTTCTTTCGATCCTGCTGGCCGCCGCCCCGGCGCTGCCGGCCTTCGCGCAACAGGCCACTCCGGCGACGGCGGCCAACGCCCCGGCGCTGATGCCCGACGCGATGACCCTGCCCGACCGCGCGCTCATGCTCGCCAGCGACATCAACACACTGCTGGTGTCGGGCAAGACCGCCGCCGTGGCGGCCGACTACCAGCCCACCGACGGCAAGGTGAAGAACGTCCTGCAGCGGGCACTCGCCCTGCTCGGCACGCCCTACCGCTGGGGCGGGACCTCGCCGGACAAGGGGTTCGATTGCAGCGGGCTGGTCAGCTACGTGTTTCGCAACGCCCTGGGCGTCGAGCTGCCGCGCGTGTCGCGCGACCAGGCCCGGACCGGTGAGCTGATCGCCGACAAGTCCGAGCTGGCCGAGGGCGACCTGGTGTTCTTCGGCAAGCGTGGCCGCGTCGACCACGTCGGCATCTACGTCGGCGAAGGCCGCTTCGTGCACGCCCCGAGCACCGGCAAGGACGTGATGGTGTCCAGCCTGGAGACCGGTTACTGGAGCGGCAAGTACATGCAGGCCCGGCGCGTGGCGGGCATCTGAAACGAGCCTTCCCGTGGTCCTGCCGAAGCCGCCTCCGGGCGGCTTCGTCGTTTCCGGCTACAGCTCGCCGGCCAGGCGGTAGCGTTCGACGGTCTGCTCGATGCCCTTGCTCAGCTCCATCACCTGCAGGGCGTAGTCGGCGAGGTGGCGGTCGTCGTCGCTGACCGGTGTCCACGCCGGGACCGGAGTGGGCTTGCCTTCGACCCCGTCGAGGGCGACGAACACGATGACGCAATGTGTGCACAGCCGCGGCTCGCCCCCCATCGGATCGCGGGCGCTGACCTCGACCGCGAAGTGCATGCTGCTGGTGCCGGTGTGGACCAGCTTGGTCCGCACCGTGACCAGGTCGCTGATGCGTATCGGCGACACGAAGCGGATGCCGCCGACCGCGACGGTAACGCTGTAGGTACCGCTCCAGCCGACCGCGGCGGCGTAGCCGGCCTGGTCGATCCACTTCATCACCACCCCGCCGTGCACCTTGCCGCCGTAGTTGACGTCGGTGGGCTCGGCCAGGAAGCGCATCGTCAGTTCGCGCTGGCTCCCGCTCACGTGCGGGCCCCCGGCGCGATGCGCCAGACAGGCGGGCTGGGGGCGGCGGCGGTGCAACGGCTCATCGGCGACTCCTGCGAGGGACGGCCGATTATGCGCAGGCATCCGGTGCAGGCGGGTTGACGGTTCGCCGGTGGCGACGCCCGCGGCGATCGCCCACACTTGCGCGCCCGATCCACACCAGGGTGCCCCGATGGTTTCCTCCCGCCTGCCGACCCTCGCCTGCGCGTTGCTGTGGGCCGCCTCCTCCACCACCATCGCCGCCGAGGCGGTGTTGCCGGTGGCGCACGGCTACCAGACCCGCGAGGCCTGGCGCGAGCCGGTGGCACCGTTCCGGATCGCCGACAACACCTGGTACATCGGCACGCGCGGGCTGACCGCGCTGCTGGTGAAGACCGACGAGGGCGCGGTCCTGCTCGACGGCGGCGTGGCATCGGCCGCGGACATGCTGCTGGAGCACATGGCGTCGGTGGGCGTCGAACCCCGCGACCTGACCTACATCCTCCACAGCCACGCGCACGGCGACCACGCCGGCCCGCTCGCGGCGGTCAAGCGCGCCACCGGTGCCATGCTTGCCAGCAACGCAGAATCGGCCGTGCTGCTGGCGCGCGGTGGCAGCGACGACATCCATTACGCCGACGCCATCCTGTTCCCGCCGGTGCAGGCCGACCGCCTGCTGCAGGACGGGGAGACCATCACACTGGGCGGCATGGCTTTCACCGTCCATTTCACGCCCGCCCACACGCCCGGGTCGATGAGCTGGAGCTGGACCGACACCCGTGACGGACAGCCGGTGCGCATCGCATACGCCGACAGCGTCAGCGCGCCCGATTACCGGTTGCTCGACAACCCGCGCTACCCGCGCATCGTGGAGGACTACCGCGCCGGATTTGCCGCCATCCGCGCACTGCCCTGCGATC
This sequence comes from Lysobacter zhanggongensis, assembly GCF_046638635.1. NCBI lineage: Bacteria > Pseudomonadati > Pseudomonadota > Gammaproteobacteria > Lysobacterales > Lysobacteraceae > Lysobacter > Lysobacter zhanggongensis. The sequence continues at coordinate 38,429 of NZ_JBJXHK010000003.1, read as the reverse complement.
TGCTGATCGCCCCGCACCCCGACAGCGTCGGCTGGGCGCCGGGCGCCGCCGCAGATCGCCATCCGGCACCGGTCGGCTGCCAGGCCTACGCCGACAACGCCGAGCGCCGGCTGGACGAACAGCTGGCCACGCAGCGCCGGGAGGCAGGCAACTGATGCCCTACACCCCGATCGTCGCAACCCTTGGCTACGTGCTGTCGCCCGACGGCCGCGAGGTGCTGCTGGTCCACCGCAATGCCCGTCCCGACGACCAGCACCTGGGCAAGTACAACGGCCTCGGCGGCAAAATCGAGCCCGACGAGGACGTGGTGGCCGGCATGCGCCGGGAGATCCTCGAGGAGGCCGGCATCACCTGCGAGCAGCTGCGCCTGCGCGGCACCGTCAGCTGGCCGGGGTTCGGCAAGCGGGGCGAGGACTGGCTGGGCTTCGTGTTCCTGGTGACGCGTTTCGCCGGCACGCCCTTCACCCGCAACCCGGAAGGCACGCTGGAATGGGTGCCGCTGGACCGTCTGCACGAACTGCCGATGTGGGAGGGCGACCGTAACTTCCTGCCGCTGGTGTTCGACGACGACGAGCGGCAGTTCCACGGGGTCATGCCGTACCGCGAGGGGCGAATGGTCTCCTGGAGCCATTCGCGCGCCTGAGGCCGGATGCAACAACGGCGCGGCATAATCGCCCGTTCCACGGTCCCAGGTTGTTTCCATGCCCGCACGCGTCCGCCTTCCCTTGCTGCTCGCCTCCGCGTTGTCCTCCGCCCTGCTGACCGCCTGCGTCAGCACGCCGCAGCCGCGGGACAGCGCCGCGGGGCCAACTGCAAGCCTGCAGGTCGAGGTCCCCGCCATCGAGCGCCCTGCCGGTGAAACCGCCGCCTGGTGGTTCCGCGACGGCGCCGCCCAGGCGGCCAGCCGCGGCGCGATGGCAGGCCGGGCGCGCAACGTGATCCTGTTCGTCGGCGACGGCATGAGCCTGACCACGGTCGCCGCCGCACGCATCCTCGACGGCCAGCGCAAGGGCCAGCCGGGCGAGGAGAACCGCCTGGGCTGGGAGGACTTCCCGGCCACCGCGCTGAGCAAGACCTACAACACCGACCAGCAGACCCCCGACTCGGCCGGCACCATGAGCGCCATGGCCACCGGCGCCAAGACCCGTGCAGGCGTCATCAGCATCGGCCAGTCGGCGCCGTTCGGCGACTGCGCGGCGTCGCTGGAAGCCCCGCTGGTGACGTTGTGGGAGCTGGCGGCCGCCAGCGGCATGGCGACGGGCGTGGTAACCACCGCGCGCGCCACCCACGCCACCCCCGCAGCGACGTTCAGCCATGCGCCCAACCGCAACTGGGAGAGCGACAGCGCGATGCCGGCGGCGGCCAAAGCGGCGGGCTGCGTCGACATCGCCCGGCAGATGATCGAGTCGCCGTACGGCAACGGCCCCGACGTGCTGATGGGCGGCGGCCGCACCAATTTCTTCCCGTCCGACCAAGCCGACCCGGAATACCCCGACGCCCGCGGCCGCCGCGCCGACGGGCGCGACCTGATCGCCGAATGGAAGCGTCGCCACCCCGGCGGCACCTATGCGTGGAATGCCGGGCAGCTGGCCGCCGCGCCGGCCGACGGGCCGCTGCTGGGTCTGTTCGAACCCAGCCACATGCAGTACGAGCACGACCGCCCCAACGACCCAGCCGGCGAACCTAGCCTGGCCGAGATGACCCGCGCGGCGATCACCCGCCTGGCGACCGACGCGGACGGGTACGTGCTGCTGGTCGAGGCCGGCCGGATCGACCACGCCCACCACGACGGCAACGCTTTCCGCGCACTGAGCGACACGATCGCGCTGAGCGAGGCGGTCGACGTCGCGCGCCGGATGACCTCGGCCGACGACACCCTGGTACTGGTCACCGCCGACCATGCGCACACGCTGACGTTCGCCGGCTACCCGACACGTGGCAACCCGATCCTGGGCAAGGTCCGCGAGACCAACGCCGACGGCAGCGTCGAAACGTCCACCGACGCGCTGGGCCTGCCGTTCACCACGCTTGGCTACGCCAACGGCCCCGGCTACACCGGTGCCAGCGGCAGCCAGCCGGCCGGGCCGAAGTCGTTCCCGCACCGGCCGGGCGAGTACCTCGCCGCAACCGGCCGCCCGGACCTGAGCTTGGTCGACACCGGTGGCCCCGATTACCTGCAGGAGGCCACCGTGCCGGGCGGCAGCGAGTCGCATGGCGGCGACGACGTCGGCATCTGGGCACGGGGGCCGGGCAGCGCGGCGGTACGCGGCAGCGTCGAGCAGAACACCATCTTCCACTTCATGCTGCAGGCGACGCCACGGCTGCGCGAGGCGATGTGCGCGGCCGGTCGCTGCAACTCCGATGGCGTGCCGGTGGAACTGCCGGACGCCAGCGCCCTGCACGGGCACTGACGGCCATCAGGCGGCGATCAGAACGGCTTGGCCAGGACCAGCCAGACGATCGCCACCAGCACCAGCACCGGCAATTCGTTGAACCAGCGCATCGACCGGGCCGACGGCAACGGCCGGCCCGCGTCGACGCCCTTCAGCCAGCGCCCGCTGGCGATGAAGTACGCCAGCACCACCGCCACCAGCAGCAGCTTGGCGTGGAGCCAGCCGCCGGCGATGTCGAAGTGCAGCCACAGCACCAGGCCCAGCACCACCGCCAGCGCGAACATCACGTGCCCGAAACGGTACAGCCGACGCCCCATGAGCACGAGCCGCTCGCGCACCGCAGGCGCCTCACCCGCCTCGGCGATGTTGACCAGGATCCGCGGCAGGTAGAACACCGCCGCCATCCAGGCGATCACGAACACGAGGTGGAAGGTCTTGGTCCAGAGGTAGGCCACGGCGGATCCGGCAGTCGGGCGCGATAGGATCGCATGCCCCGCGCCACTCCCCACCGCCATGACCAAACAGTACGACCAGGCCTACTTCGACCGCTGGTACCGCGACCCGGCCCTGCGCGACACCGCGATCGGCGGCGGCGCGCGACTTGCCCGGAAGGTAGCGCTCGCCGTCGCCAGCGCCGAATACCACCTGGAGCGGCCAATCCGGACCGTGCTCGATATCGGAGCCGGCGAAGGCGCCTGGCGCGCACCCCTACTTAAACTGCGGCCGAGACTCCAGTACCTGGGCTTCGACAGCAGCCACTACGCGGTGGAGCGTTTCGGGGCACGGCGCAACCTGCATTTCGCCCGCTTCGGCGATTTCGAGCACCTGCGTCCCTGCCCGCCGGTCGACCTGCTGGTCTGCAGCGACGTCCTGCATTACCTGCCCACGCGCGAGCTGGACCGCGGCCTGCCCGCACTGGCCGAGCTCTGCGGCGGCGTGGCCTTCCTGGAAACGTTCACCCGTGCCGACGGCATCGATGGCGACGTCGAAGGCTTCCACGCGCGGCCGGCGAAGTTCTACCGCGAGCGGTTCGCAGGCGCCGGCCTGGCGCCGCTCGGCTCGCACCTGTGGCTGTCGCCCGCGCTCAGGGCCGGGGCCGCCGCGTTGGAAGTGCCTGAATAGCCTCCACCGGTACCTGCGCGCCGGTTCACGTGCGCGCCATCCCGATCGGCTACGCTGCAGCGCAACATATCCGTACCGGGGAATCGGAACGCATGCTGCTTTACCAGATGCACGAGTTCGGCCGCGCCTGGATGGCGCCGGTGACCTATTGGGCCGAGGCCGGCGCCAAGATGTTCGGCGCCAACGGCGGCTGGCCGTCCAACATCCCCGGTGCCAACCGCTTGGCGGCCGGCTACGAGCTGCTGTACCGGATCGGCAAGGACTACGAGAAGCCCGAGTTCGGCATCCACCGCATCGAGGTTGACGGCCGCCAGCACCCGGTGATCGAGCGCGAGGTGCTGCGCAAACCGTTCTGCCGGCTGCTGCGTTTCAAGCGCTATGCCGACGACGCCGGCAACATCACCGAGATGAAGGGCCAGCCGCCGGTGCTGGTGGTCGCGCCGCTGTCCGGCCACCACGCCACACTGCTGCGCGACACGGTTCGCACGCTGCTGCGCGACCACAAGGTGTATGTCACCGACTGGGTCGATGCGCGCATGGTCCCCGCCAGCGAGGGGCCGTTCCACCTCGATGACTACGTGCGCTACATCGAGGAGTTCATCCGGACCATCGGTGCCGACGACCTGCACGTGATCAGCGTCTGCCAGCCGACCGTCCCGGTGCTGGCGGCGGTGTCGCTGATGGCCGCGCGTGGCGAAGCGACCCCGCGCTCACTGGTGATGATGGGCGGCCCGATCGACACCCGCGAGAGCCCGACGCAGGTCAACGACCTGGCCGTCGACCGCCCGCTGTGGTGGTTCGAGGCCAACCTGGTCCACCCGGTGCCCGCCAACTACCCCGGCCACGGCCGTCGGGTCTACCCGGGCTTCCTGCAGCACGGCGGCTTCGTCGCGATGAACCCGGAACGCCACGCGCAGTCGCACTGGGACTTCTACCAGCACCTGGTCGAAGGCGACCTGGAGGACGCCGCCTCGCACCGTCGCTTCTATGACGAGTACAACGCCGTGCTCGACATGCCGGCCGAGTACTACCTGGACACCGTGCGCATCGTGTTCAAGGAGCACCTGCTGCCGCGCGGGCTGTGGGAGGTGGGCGGCGAGCGGGTGGATCCGGCGGCGATCACCGGTACCGCGCTGCTCACCATCGAGGGCGAGCTGGACGACATCTCCGGCCAGGGCCAGACGCGCGCCGCGCATGCGCTGTGCAGCGGCGTCGACGACAAGCACCGCGAGCACATCACCGTCGAGGGTGCCGGCCACTACGGCATCTTCAGCGGTCGGCGCTGGCGCCGGCAGGTGTACCCGCAGGTCCGCGACTTCATCGCCCGGCAGGCGGGCCGCGACAGCACCACGGCCTGATCCGCGCCGCCAGGATCGTCCGGTTGGCCGGCGGCGACGGCATCGGCCACAATCGGCCGGTCCCCGTCCTGGAGCCACACCGTGCCGAACCCGCGCCTGCTGTCGACCGCGTTGCTGCTTGCCCTGTTCGCCACCGGTGCCGCCGCGCAGGCGCCCGACGCGGACGAGGCGGCCAAACCAAAGTCGGCGCAGGAGATCCTCGACGCCTCGCCCGACGCGCACTGGCGCGCGCTGGACCCGGCCAACACGCTCTACATGGAGCTCGACGCCGGCCGGGTGGTGATCGAACTCGCTCCCCAGTTCGCCCCGCGCCACGTGGGCAATATCCGCGCGCTGGCCCGCGAGGGTTTCTGGGATGGCCTGAGCATCTACCGGTCGCAGGACAACTTCGTGGTCCAGTTCGGCGACCCGACCGAGGAGGAGGCCGACCGCAAGCCCTTGGGCAGCGCCGAGGCGCACCTGCCGGCCGAGTTCGAGCGGCCGGCCGCCGGCCTGGAGTTCACCGCGCTGCCCGACGCCGACGGCTGGGCGCCGCAGGTCGGTTTCGTCGACGGCTTCCCGGCCGGTCGGGACCCCGACACCGGCACCGCGTGGATGGCGCACTGCTACGGCGCGCTCGGCGCCGGGCGCGACATGGCGGCCGATTCCAGCACCGGTGCCGAGCTGTACGTGGTAACCGGACAGTCGCCGCGACAGCTGGACCGCAACATCACGGTGGTGGGCCGGGTCGTGGACGGCATCGAGTTGCTGTCGGTGATCCCGCGCGGCCGGGACCCGATGGGCTTCTACGAGGACCCGGCCGAGCGCACGCCGATCAAGGCTATCCGCCTGGCCAGCGAAGTACCGCCGTCCGAACGCAGCCAGCTCGAGGTACTGCGCACCGACAGCCCGACGTTCGCCGCCGCCACCGAGGCGCGCCGCAACCGCCGCGACGACTGGTACAAGGTCCCGGCCGGCCACATCGACCTGTGCAACGTGCCGTTGCCGGTGCGCGAGGCCGACGACTGACCGGCACCGCCCCCGGCGTCCGCCTCAGGCGTCGCGCCGCTCGTCCTCGCGGCCCAGCGCCTCGTGCTGGAAGATGCACATCCGGATGACGCTCCGGTAGCGCCCGTCGCTGAAGAACTCGTCGACCAGCACGCCCTCGCGCTGGAAGCCGGCACCCTCGTAGACCCGGATCGCCGACGCGTTGTCCACATCGACCAGCAGGTACAGCTTGTAGAGGTTGAGCACCCGGAACGCATAGTTGATCGCGCGGCGGGTCGCGGCCTTGGCGAAGCCCCGTCCCTGGTGCTCGGGCGAGATCATGATCAGGAACTCCGCACGCCGGTGCAGGTGGTCGATCTCGACGAGTTCCACCAGCCCGACCCGCTCGTGCGCCTGGGTGTCGGCCTGTTCGTGCTCGACGATGAAGCGCCGCTCGGACTGGTCGTGGATGTGCTTGCGGTACAGCTCCTCCAGCTCGACGAACGATTCGTACGGCTCTTCGAACCAGTAGCCCATCACGCTGCGATTGTTGTTGAGCACGTGGACGAAATGCAGGTCGCTGCGTTCGAGCGGGCGCAGGGTCACGTACGGGGTGGGCGTGGGCGGTGGCGGCATCGTCGGGTCCATCGCCGCAGCGTAGCCGGGCCACGGTGAAGACGGCCGCCAGCGTCGCCGCCGTCACGTCCCGTTTCCCGTGCGCTGCCTAGCCTCGTTCCACCCCCCAGCGAGACCACCCACATGGCCCAGCTACGCATCAGGATCACCGGCAGCGACGATGACGCCCGTGCAATTTCCAACCTCCTGACCAGCATCGACGGGATCGAGCACGTCGAGGAGATCTCGGACCTCATGCCGCACATGGACGACCCCGACTCGAGCTCCGCCGGGCTGCCCGACGACCAGGGTCCGGGCATGCAGTTGCTGGAGATCGAGACGCCCAACCCGTCCACCCACGCCAAGGTGCGCGACGCGGTACGGACGCTGGCCGCCAACCTCGACGTGATGGTCGAGTTCGAGAGCGACGAATACGAATGAGCGAACCCGACGCTGGCGTACCGGCGATCGACGGGATCCGCGTCGGCGTGGGCGGCTGGACGTTCGAGCCGTGGCGCGACACCTTCTACCCCGATGGCCTGGTGCAGCGGCGGGAGCTCGAGTACGCCAGCCGGCGGTTGAGCGCGATCGAGATCAACGGCACCTATTACCGCACCCAGAAGCCCGAGACCTACGCGCGCTGGGCCGCCGAAACACCCGAGGGCTTCGTGTTCCCGGTCAAGGCACCGCGCCGGATCACGCAGTCGAAGGTGCTGGCCGGCACCGCCGGCCAGGTCGGGGACTTCCTCGGCGGCATCACCGCACTCGGCGACCGGCTCGGCCCGGTCGTCTGGCAATTCGACAGCAACAAGCGACTCGATCGCGACGATGTCGAGGCATTCCTGCAGTTGCTGCCCGACCGCGTCGACGGCCATGCGATGCGCCATGTGCTGGACGTGCGCGACCCCGGTTTCTTCGACGCCGACCACCTCGCGCTGGTGCGCCGCCACGGCATTGCGACCGTGTTCGCCGATTCCGACGAACATCCCTCTTTCGCCGACATCACCGGCGACTTCGTCTACGCGCGGCTCATGCGCTCGCGCGCCGAGCTGGCCACCGGCTACGCGCCGGCGGCGCTGGACCGCTGGGCCGAACGCGCGCGCGAATGGGCCGCCGGTGGCGAGCCCGGCGACCTGCCGCGGATCGGCCCTGTCGCGCCGGGCAAGGGCAGGCGCGAAGTTTTCATCGTGTTCATCGGCGCCGCCAAGGAACGCAACCCGGCCGCCGCGATGGCGCTGATCGACCGCCTGCAGCGCTGATCCGGTTCAGGCCTTCGTTTTCTGGGTGATCGCGACGCTGCCCAGGATCAGCAGCCCGGCGATGCCCATCGATACCGTCAACGGCTCGTCCAGCAGCCACCACGCCCAGCCGACCGCGAACAGCGGCACCAGGTAGGTCACGGTGACCGCCCGGCTGGCGCCGATGCGCTGCACCAACCGGTAATACACCGCGTACGCCAGACCGGTGCAGAGCACGCCCAGCAGCGCGGCCGACCACCAGGCCTGCGCCGATACCGGTGCCTCGGGCCACTCCGCTACGGCGAACGGCAAGGTCAGCAGCGCGGAGGTGCCCAGCGTCGCCGCGGCCAGCGCCGCCTGCGGCATGCCGGTGAAGTAACGACGCAGCAGGTGCACGCCGATGCCGTACATGAACGCCGCCCCGCAGCCGGCCACCACCGCGAGGCCCAGGCTGGGGCCGGCGGTCTTGCCGCTGGCCAGCACCACGACGCCGGCAAACCCCACCAGCAGGGCCACGGCGCGGCGCAGGCCGATCTTCTCGCCGAAGAACAGGAACCCGACGAGTGCCGTGAACAGCACCGCCATCGCATTGGTGATCGCGCTGATGCCCGCCGGCGCGTGCTGGGCCGCCCAGGCGAAAAGCGCGAACGGCACGGCCGAGTTGATCGCCCCGACCGCCACCACCTTCGGCCAGACCCGGGCCGGGAAGCCCGACCGACGCGCCCACAGGAACGGCATCAGCACCAGCGCGCCAAACGCCAGCCGCAGCTCCGACAGCACCGCGGTGCCGAACTCGGGCGCGGCAACCCGCTGGAACATGAAGGACACGCCCCAGATCGCGGCCAGCACGACCAGTTCCAGCGGCGTCAGCCACTCGCGCAGCGGCGTTGCGGGAACATCGGGAACGGACGCGGCAGGCGTCCCGCCGGCAGGGGTCGACATGGGCGTGGGGGGGGTGTGAGGGGAAGCCGCCATTGTCGGCCCCGGAAGCCGCATGGACAAAGTGTCTTCGGCCGGAACCGGGATGAACCGCCCGATCCGGCACTCGTTTCCACCACCCCCGTTTGGGCACACTGCCGCGATGCCCATGTCTCCGACCAGCAAGGCCTTCCTGCAGATCCACTTCTGCGTGGTGCTCTGGGGCTTCACCGCCATCCTGGGCAAGCTGATCACCCTGCCGGCGCTGCCGCTGGTGTGGGCCCGCATGCTGCTGGTGGTGGTGGCGTTGGCGCTGCTGCCGAAGGTCTGGCGTGGGCTGCGGGCGATGCCGCCGCGGCTGTTCTGGGCCTACGCCGGGGTGGGCGTGCTGGTGGCCCTGCACTGGCTGACCTTCTACGGTGCGATCAAGCTCGCCAACGCCTCGGTCGCCGCGACCTGCATCGCGCTGGCGACCGCGTTCACGGCGATCGTGGAGCCGTGGCTGGCGCGCACGCGGTTCAGCAAGCGCGACCTCGCACTCGGCATCGCGGTGCTGCCCGGGGTGGCGCTGGTGGTGGGCGGCGTGCCGGACGAGATGCGCATCGGCATCGCGGTGGGCGCCCTGTCGGCGCTGCTGGTCGCGCTGTTCGGTTCGCTCAACAAGCGCCTGGTCGATCACGGCGAACCGCTCACCGTCACCGCCATCGAGCTGGGTGCAGGCACCGTGGCGCTGACCCTGCTGGCGCCGCTGATGCCGTTCTTCCCGGTCGATGCGATCGCCGAGGCCTTTGCCGGCGACCTGCTGGTGATGCCCGGCGGGCGCGACATCGCACTGCTGCTGGTGCTGTCGCTGGCGTGCACGCTGTTGCCGTTCGCCCTGTCGCTGATGGCGCTGCGCCACATGAGCGCGTTCGCCGCGCAACTGGCGGTCAACCTGGAGCCGGTCTACGCGATCATCCTGGCGATCCTGCTGCTGGGCGAGCAGCATGAGCTCGAGCCGCCGTTCTACCTCGGCGTGGTGGTGATCCTCGCCGCGGTGCTGGTCCACCCGCTTCTGGCGCGCCCGCGCCGGATGGACCATGCCGAGGTGCTGGCCACGGCCGAATCCAAGCAGCTCGGCGACTAGCGGCGCCATCGCGCGGAGTACGATCGACCGCCAGCGGCATGCCGCATCACCGCCTTCAACCAGACAGGGAATACCGATGAATCCAAACACCCAGAACGACCTCGGCAGGCTGCTGTTGCGCGTCACCCTCGGCGTGCTGGTGCTGCTGCACGGCATCGCCAAGCTCAACGGCGGCCTGTCGGGCATCGTCGGGATGGTGGAGGCACAGGGCCTGCCGGGCGTGCTCGGCTATGCGGTGATTATCGGCGAGGTGGTCGCGCCGCTCATGCTGATCGCCGGCTTCCACGCGCGCATCGGCGGCCTGCTGGTCGCGATCAACATGCTGGTGGCGATCGTGCTGGTGCATGCCGGCGAACTGGCCGGCTTCAACCGCCAGGGCGGCTGGGCACTGGAGCTGCAGGGCATGTTCCTGGTGTCGGCCATCGTGATCGCGCTGGTCGGGCCGGGGCGTTTCAGCGTCAACCAGCGGTAAGGCCCGAGCGCCGCGCAGGCGCGGTGGTCAGAGGCGGTTGACGCGGAACCGGCGCCCCTTGATGCGGCCTTCCCGCAACCGCGCCAATGCGGCCGCGGCACGGTCGCGGGCGATGGCCACGTAGCTACGGGTCGCGAACACGTCGATCTTGCCGACCGCCGCCACCGGCAGGCCGGCCTCGCCGGTCAGTGCGCCGACGATGTCGCCGGGGCGCAGCTTGTCGGTCTTGCCGCCGTCGATGCGCAGCGTCGCCATCGGCGCGGGTGGGACGTTGCGTGCCTTGCCGGCCAGCGGCGTGGCCCGCTGCCAACGGATCGCCACCCCAGTGCGCTCGGCAATCGCCTGCGCGCGGGCCTCCTCGCGCGGCGTGCACAGGCTCAGCGCGAGCCCGTCGCGGCCGGCGCGGCCGGTTCGCCCGATGCGGTGCACGTAGACGTCCGGGTCGGTCGGCAGTTCGTAGTTCACCACGGCCGCCAGGTCCTCGACGTCCAGTCCGCGTGCCGCCACGTCGCTGGCCACCAGCACGCTGCAGCTGCGGTTGGCGAACCGCACCAGCACCTCGTCGCGGTCGCGCTGCTCCATGTCGCCGTGCAGTGCCAGCGCATCGAAGCCGTGGTGTTGCAGAGACCCGGCGACCTCGTCGGCGTCGCGCCGCATGTTGCAGAACACCACGCACGACGGCGGCTGGAATTCCAGCAGCAGGGCGGCCAGCAACGCGGTGCGCTGCGCCGGTTCGACCTGGTAGAACCGCTGGTCGATCGCCGCGTGCTGGCCGTCGCCCTCGATGGTGACCTCGACCGGGTCGCGCAGCATCGCCGTCGCCAACGTGCGGATCGACTCGGGGAACGTCGCCGAGAACAGCAGGCCCTGGCGCTCCTTCGGCGTCTTGCCAACGATCTCGCGGATGGGTTCCTCGAAGCCCATGTCCAGCATCCTGTCGGCCTCGTCGAGCACCAGCGTGCGAACGCCGCGCAGGTGCAGCGCCTTCTTGCGCAGCAGCTCCTGGATCCGGCCCGGCGTGCCGACCACCACGTGCGGGTCGTGCTCCAGCGATGCCAACTGCGGACCGAGCGCCATGCCGCCGCACAGCACCGACACCTTCAGGTTCGGCAGCCCCAGTGCCAGCTTGCGGATCTGACGGCCGACCTGGTCGGCCAGCTCCCGGGTCGGGCACACCACCAGCGCCTGGGTTTGCACCTTGCCCAGGTCGATGTCCCGCAACAGGCCGAGGCCAAACGCCGCGGTCTTGCCGCTGCCCGTCGGCGCCTGCGCGATGACATCGCGACCCTGCAGGATCGGTGGCAGCGCCTGCGCCTGGACCGGCGTCATCCGGGTGTAGCCGAGCGCGTCGACACCTGGCAGCAGGGCTGCCGGCAGCGACAGCGAGGTGAAGGAGAGATCGGAGGCGGCATCGTTCATGCGCGCATGATCGCAGCTTCGGGCGTGACGCAGTGCCACGCCGGCGACGCGTTGCACCGTCGCGCCTCGCCTGCCAACCTGCCCGCCCCCGCCGACGCCACGACCATGCAGACCATCGACTTCGAGCTCGACCGCGACCACGTGGAACTGAACCAGCTGCTCAAGCTGGTCGGCCTGTGCGACAGCGGTGGCGCCGGCAAGGCCCTGGTCGCCAGCGGCCACGTGCGGGTCGACGGCGCGGTGGAGCTGCGCAAGACGTGCAAGATCCACGCGGGCCAGCGCGTGCAGCTGGGCGACTGCATCGTCCGCGTCATCGCGGCTGCCTGAACGGCTCAGGGTCGGCTGGCTCCGGACGCACCCGGAGAACATCCCGGTGACAGCTCGTTAACCGCGCCGCGGCTACGGTGCATGGCATGGACAACGACACGTCTCCGCACCCGCTCGCCGGAAGTTGCGGCCCGACCGGCATGGTCGGGCGTTGCGCCGCCATCCGCGGATTGCAGGAAGACCTGGCCCGCGTCGCCACCACCCCCGCCTCGGTGCTCGTGGCCGGCGAGAGCGGTACCGGCAAGGAGCTGGTCGCCCATGCAGTGCACGTGCTGAGCGGGCGCCAAGGGGAGTTCGTCGCGGTCAATTGCGGCGCGATCGCGCCAGAGCTGCTGGCCAGTCACCTGTTCGGCCACGAGCGTGGCAGCTTCACAGGCGCGGCGGCGCGGCATGCCGGTTTCTTCGAACAGGCCCATCGCGGCACGCTGTTCCTCGACGAGATCACCGAGATGCCGGCCGCACTGCAGGTATACCTGTTGCGCGCACTGGAGACCGGCACGATCACCCGCGTCGGTGGCACGGGATCCGTCGCGCTGGACACCCGCATCGTGGCCGCAACCAACCGGGACCCCGCCGAGGCGATCGATGACGGCCTGCTGCGCGAGGACCTGTTCTACCGGTTGGCGGAATTCATCGTCGAACTGCCGCCGCTCCGCGCGCGCGGCGATGACGCCGTGCTGCTGGCGCAGCACTTCCTGGATGCGCTCAATGAGGAGTACGGCAGCCGCAAGCGGCTGGATCCGGACGCTACGGCGGAAATCCTGCGTTACGACTGGCCGGGCAACATCCGTGAGCTGCGCAGCGTGGTGCAACGAGCCTTCATCCTCAGCGACGGGGACGTGGTGTCGATCCGTGACGCCGGCCGCCACGCGCTGCGCCGGCGCGCCGCCGACCAGGACGCCAGCACCGTGGTGTTCAACGTCGGCATGACCTACGCCGAAGTGCAGCAGGAAATGCTGCGCAAGACGCTGGCGTATTTCGACAACGACAAGACCCGCACCGCGCGCACGCTCGGCGTGAGTGTGCGGACGATCCACAACCAGCTTGCGCGCGAGCAGCGCGGGGCACGACGCGCGGCGCCGGAGACCGGCGACAGCGGCACCACCGCGCACCGTCGGCGCAACGACGACGACCTGCGCGCACTCACGGCCTAGCGACCCCCGCAAGACGGGCAAAGAAAAGGCCCGCCGGTGAGGCGGGCCTTCTGCTACGTCGCGGCGCCTTTGCTAATGCGCGGTTCCGGTCGAACCGCTCGTCGGCGTGGTCGGCGAGCCGGTCTGGCTGCCCCCGCTGGCGCGGTTGGCGCCGCTCTCCTGTGACGTCCCGGAGGACTGCATGCCCTCCGACGCAGAACGCACCTTCAGCCGGTTTTCGACGTTGCGAACGCCACTGCAGCTGTCGGCCAGGTCCTCGGCGCGGTGCTTCATCCAGCGCTGCGACACGGTGCCTTCAAGGGTCGCGGTGCCGTTGGCGACCTTGACCTCGATGCCGCTGGCGTCCACGTCGTGGTCGCGGGTCAGGCGCTCGCACAGGTCTTCGGTGATGCGCTCGTCCGAGCGGGTGTAGTTGCGCGGCCCGACGCCACCGTAACCACCGCCGTAGGTGCTGCCGCCGAACTCGGAGCGGCTGTAGCTCTGGCGCCCCATGCCGGCGTGGCTCTGCTGGGTGTCGCCGGGCGACACGAAGGATTCGCCGCTGTAGCCCTGGCTGCCGTAGCGGTACTGGTCCGGGTTGCCATAGCCCGAGCTTGTCCCGTAGCCCTCGCCCTGCTGCCGGTTCTGATAGCTGGAATAGCCCTGCTGGGCGTACGCGCCGCGGTTGCCCTGGTACTGCTGCTGGCGTCCTTGCTGCGCGTCCTGGCGCGGCGAGCCGTACTGGTACTGCGAACCGCGTTGCCAGTCCGACTGGGCACGCGCGCCGTACCCGCCGGCTTCGCGGTCGTACGGCGCCTGGCCCAGCGAGGTCTCGCCCAGGCCCTCCTCGAACGACTGCCCGTACTCGCGCTCCATGCCGCCCTGGCCCCAAGCCTGCGCGCGACCGTAATCCTGCGATGCATAGTCATCGGCGCCGTATTGCTGGCTGCCCTGCGTCCGGCCGTACTGCTGATGGCCGCTCGACTGGTATCCGCCCTGACCCTGCGGCCGCTGGTACTCGCCCTGCTGGTAGCCCGGCTGCTGGTAAACCTGCTGCTGGTAGCCGCCCTGCTGGTGGCTGGCCTGGGCGCCCTGGTACTGCTGCCGGCCGCGCGGACCGCCCTGCGCCCGCGACTGGCCGGCGCCCTGCGACTGGTAAGTGCTGCGGTTGTTCCCGTAGCGATTTTCGTCGTTGCGATCGGTCATCTCGTTTCTCCTGTCATTGAGCCATGCACGACCCGCCTGCACGCATCGCGCACCCAGTTGCATCACGTCTTCGGCGACGGCCTTGAGGTCTTCGCCCATCTTGTTGTCGTTACGCATCGAGTTACCTCCGTCAGGGACCCGACCGCGACGGGGGTCGCGGCCCGCCATCCCGGTGGACCCGATGGAGAGAGGCGCAAGACGCGTGCCAACGGCCGGATGCGTCAAACAGCCGTTCCACAGCCTTGGCACCGTGACGTGTTTTCACGGCTGCGCAGGTTTTTCCGTGACGACCCCGTCAACCGTCCGCGCGTGCCGTCGTGGGAGATTTGGATCCACCCCGACAGTTCCGGAGAAGCGTCATGAACATCCGCCTCGCCATTGCCTGCAGCGCCGCGCTCGCCCTCGCGCTGAGTGCCTGCGACCGCCGCGAACTCGAACCCGTCGAACCGGCGGACTCGGCATCGACCACCATCGTCGACAACCCCGCCGTAGCGCCGGGCGGCGATGTCGACACCACCCAGGACCCCTGTTTCGGTTTGACCGGCCAGGCCGAAACCGATTGCCGCGCCAGCCACGACCCTGCGGTCGAAGAGGACGCACGGGACAACCCTGCGCCCGTCGGCGACTGACGACGAAGTGGCCGCCCGGCGCCATGCCGGGCGGCTCGGCTCAATTGCGGGTCTATGGCGCTTTGCGCTGACCGTCAGGCGGCGCGACGTCGTCGTCCGGACTGGCCTCGCGCTGCTCACCGCCGCTGAACTCATGCCACTCGCCTTCGCGGGTCCGGGTGTTGCGGTCTCCCGAACTGTGGCCGTACTCGCGGCGCTTGCGTCCCTCCTCGAGGTGCTCGGCAGGCGGGGTTGCGTCGTTGGCGTGTTC
The DNA here is from genome assembly GCF_046638635.1 of Lysobacter zhanggongensis. Taxonomy (NCBI): domain Bacteria; kingdom Pseudomonadati; phylum Pseudomonadota; class Gammaproteobacteria; order Lysobacterales; family Lysobacteraceae; genus Lysobacter; species Lysobacter zhanggongensis. The sequence continues at coordinate 23,257 of NZ_JBJXHK010000003.1, read as the reverse complement.
GGGGTGGTCGGTCGGGTTCATCGCGCACTCCGGTCGGAAAGGATCCCCAGCCTGCGCGCTGGTCGATGAAGCCACCGTCGTGCGGTCGCGCCATCTTCACCCGACGGGTCCAGAGCCGTGCCTAGGATGAACGCCGACCCCAGCCACATCGGAGGACCGCGATGTTCCGTGAACGCGCGCACCCCGGATCCCACTGGCCGCGATGGTTGCTTGGCGGCGTCATCGCCCTGCTCGGGCTCACCCTTGCCATAGGCGGCGGCTGGCTGCTCACGCTGGGCGGCTCCTGGTACTACCTGCCTGCAGGTATCGCGCTGCTTGTCGCCGGTGGACTGCTGATGCTCGGCCGCATCGGCGGCGCATGGCTCTACGCGGTCGTCCTGCTGGCCACCATCGGGTGGGCGGCATGGGAGTCAGGGCTGGACTATTGGCGCTGGATACCGCGCCTGGGCCTGTTGGTGGTACTTGCTATCCCGGTAGCACTGCTCGCGCCGCGCCTGCGCGGTGGCCCCTCCCGCAAGACAGGCTGGGGCATGGCGGCGGTGCTGGCGCTGGTGTTCGCCGGCGTATTCGCGCTCGCCTTTGTACCGCACGGCGTGACCCGTTCGGCGACCCCGTTCCCGCAGCCCTCGACGGTGTCACAGCGCACGACATCGGACGATGCCGCCACCCAGCCGGGCGTCGCGCCGGCGCCGGGTGACTGGGGCGCCTACGGCCGCAGCCATGCCGCCACGCGCTTCAGCCCGCTCGACCAGATCACCGCCGACAATGTCGACCGGCTCGAGCGGGTCTGGACCTACCGCACCGGCGACCTGCCCGAAAAGCGCTGGGGCGCGGAGACCACGCCGCTCAAGGTCGGCGACACCCTGTACCTGTGTTCGGCACGGAACATCCTGATCGCACTGGATGCGCGCACCGGCGACGAGCGGTGGCGCTACGACCCACGCGTCGCCGAGGAAAACATTCCCTACACCGCCGCGTGCCGGGGCGTTGCCTACTACCAGGTGCCCGCGAGCGGCAGCACCGCGCCCGCGGACGATGCGGGCGAAGTGCCAGAGGCGTCCGCAACATCCGGCGTCGGTGAATCCTCAACCGCCGACACCTCCGCGGCACGCGACACCGCCGTCGCGACCCTGGACGGCGTCCGCCGCGACTGCGCCACCCGCATCATCGAAGGCACCCTGGACGGGCGGCTGATCGCCGTCGACGCACGGACCGGCCGCCCGTGCACCGATTTCGGCGACAACGGCCAGATCGACATCACCCGTGGCATGGGCGAGGTCTCGCCCGGGATGGTGTCGATCACCTCCGCGCCGACCATCGTCCAGGGCGTCATCGTGACCGGCCACCAGGTGCTCGACGGCCAGCGGCGGATGGCGCCATCGGGCGTGATCCAAGGCTTCGACGCGGTCACCGGGCAGCAGCGCTGGGCGTGGGACATGATGCGACCCGACCGCACCGCCCTCGCCCCCGGCGAGACCTATACCCGCGGCACGCCCAACATGTGGACGACGGCCAGCGCCGACGAAGAGCTGGGACTGGTCTACCTGCCGATGGGCAACGCGGCTGCCGACTACGTCAGCGCATCGCGGCGCCCACCGGAAATGGAGTACTCCACCTCGCTGGTCGCGCTGGACGTCACCACCGGCCGGCCCGCGTGGCATTTCCAGACCGTGCACAACGACGTGTGGGACTACGACCTCGGCTCTCAGGCGACGCTGGTCGACGTGTCCACCGCAGCCGGCACCGTGCCGGCGCTGGTGTTGCCGACCAAGCAGGGCGACATGTACGTGCTGGACCGCCGCACCGGCCAGCCGCTGCACGGCGTCGAGGAGCGGCCGGTCCCCACAGGCGGCGTGCCGACCGAGGAAGGCCTGCGTTCGCCCATCCAGCCGTACTCGCAGTACCACACGCTGGCCAAGCGCGAACTCACCGAGCGCGACATGTGGGGCCTGACCCCGATCGACCAGATGATCTGCCGGATCCAGTTCGCCGGCGCGAGCTACGAGGGGATGTACACGCCGCCGACCACCGACCGCCACTGGGTCGAGTACCCCGGCTACAACGGCGGCTCGGACTGGGGCGGCATCGCGATCGACCCGCAGCGCGGGGTGATCATTGCCAACTACAACGACATGCCCAACTACAACATCCTGGTCCCGCGCGAGGAGGCCGACCGGCGTGGCTGGGCGCCGCGCGACGAGGCCCGCGGCGACATGGGCGGTGCCGAGGGTGCCGGCGACCCGCAAGCGGGCACGCCGTACGCGATCGACGTCAACGCCGGCTGGCGCCTGCCCTTCACGGGGTTGCTGTGCAAGGAGCCGCCCTACGGCGGCATCCGCGCGATTGACCTGGCGACCGGCGAGACACTCTGGGACCGGCCCTTCGGCACCGCCCGCAAGAACGGTCCGTTCGGCATCCCGTCGTACCTGCCGATCGTGATCGGCACGCCCAACAACGGCGGCCCCGCGGTCACCGCCGGCGGGCTGGTGTTCATCGCCGCCGCCACCGACGACCTGATCCGCGCGATCGACATCGAGACCGGCGAGACCGTCTGGAGCGACGCGCTGCCGGCCGGTGCGCAGGCCACGCCGATGGTCTACGAGACCGGCGGCAGGCAGTACCTGGTCATCATGGCCGGCGGCCACCATTTCATGGAAACGCCGGTCGGCGACTACGTGATCGCCTACGCATTGCCCGGCGACCACGACGGAGGATGACCGCGACCGCCGCCGTACACTGCCGCGATGACCTGGTTCGTCTACCTGATCGAATGCCGCGACGGCAGCATCTATACCGGCGTTGCCACCGACGTGGCGCGCCGCTATGCCGAGCACGCCGCCGGCAAGGGCGCACGCTACACGCGCGCACGGCCGCCGGTGCGGTTGCTGGCCCGCTTCGAACATCCTGACCGCGGCAGCGCACTGCGGGCCGAGTACGCGATCAAGCAACTGACGCCGGCGCGCAAGCGCGAACTCTGCGCCGACGCGCCATCCGCGGGTTCCGCGTCGCTGTAGCGGCCACTTCTACGGCGCGCCGGTTTCACGCGCACGCAAGGTCGACGCGGCCACCGTGACGGCATCGCAGGAACCGGAGCTGTCCCATGGCCGACCTGTCCCGCGCGCGCGACCGCATGGTCGACGTCCACCTCGCCGGGCGCGACATCCGCGACCGTAACGTCCTCGACGCGATGCGCGAGGTGCCGCGCGAGGTGTTCGTCGATGCGGGCATGCGCGAGTTCGCCTACGAGGATTCGCCGCTGCCGATCGGCGAAGGCCAGACGATCTCGCAGCCCTACATTGTCGCCCTGATGATCCAGGCGGCCGGGATCGCCCCCGGCGAGCGCGTGCTCGAGGTCGGTGCCGGCTCGGGGTACGCCGCCGCGGTGATGAGCCGCATCGCGGGCCGCGTGCACACCATCGAGCGTCACGCGCCCTTGGCCGCGCAGGCGCGGGAGCGATTCGAGGCGCTGCGTTACGACAACATCGAGCTGCGCGTCGGCGACGGCAGCCGCGGCTGGCCCGAGGCCGCACCGTTCGACGCGATCCTGGTCGCCGCCGGTGCGCCGGACACGCCGCCGGCGCTGCGCGAGCAACTCGCGATCGGCGGCCGGCTGGTGATCCCGGTCGGCGAGGACGGACAGCACCAGCGCCTGCGCCGGATCACCCGTACCGGCCCCGAAACCTATAAGCAGGACGACCTGGGTGGGGTGATGTTCGTGCCGCTGATCGGCGAACAGGGCTGGGCCGAGGACGGCCGTCGCGCGGCGGGCAACCCCGTCCCGGCGCGCGAGCGCAGCGTGCCGGAAATGATCGCCGAGGCCGCCCTGCCGCTGCCCGACCTTGATGACGACGACTTTGCAGACCCGTTCGAGCGGTTTGCCCATTGCCGCGTGGTGATGCTGGGGGAAGCCAGCCACGGCACCGCCGAGTTCTACCGCGCACGCACGGAGATCACCCGCCGGCTGGTCGAGCGCCATGGCTTCACGATCGTCGCCCTGGAAGCCGACTGGCCCGACGCCGCCGCACTCGACCGGCACGTCCGCCACCGCCCGCCGCGCGCCGACGCCGAACCGGTGTTCCAGCGCTTCCCCACCTGGATGTGGCGCAACGCCGAGTTCGCCGAACTGGTGGTGTGGCTGCGCGCACACAACCACGGCCGTCCCCGCGAGCAGCAGGCCGGCATACACGGGCTGGACATGTACAACCTGGGTGGTTCGATCGCCGCGGTGCTGGAGTACCTCGACAAGGTCGATCCCGAGGCCGCCGCTGTCGCCCGCGAACGCTACGGCTGCCTGACGCCGTGGCAGAAGGAACCAGGCACCTACGGCCGCGCGGTGCTCACCCGCGGCTACGCCAAGTGCGAGGCGGAGGTGACCCGGCAATTGCATGAACTGTTGCAGCGGCGGCTGGAGTACGCCGCCCGCGACGGCGACGAGTTCCTGGACGCGGCCCAGAACGCGCGGCTGGTGGCCGCCGCCGAACGCTACTACCGGGTCATGTACTACGGCGGGCCGCAGAGCTGGAACCTGCGTGACACCCACATGTTCGAGACGCTGCAGCATCTGCTCGACGCCCGCGGCCCGGAGGCGAAGGCGGTGGTCTGGGCGCACAACTCGCACATCGGCGATGCGCGCCACACCGAAATGGGCCGCGCGCGCGGCGAGCTCAATATCGGCCAGCTGTGCCGCGAGCATTTCGGCGATGGCGTGGCGCTGGTCGGCCTGGGTACCCATGCGGGCACCGTGGCCGCCGCGCACGACTGGGACGACGACATGCAGGTCATGAAGGTGCGGCCTTCGCGCGCCGACACCGTCGAGCGGCTATGCCACGACAGCGGCGTCCGCCGGTTCCTGCTCGACCTGGGCGAGGGCCGCGACGGAGCCCTCGACCGCCGGCTGCTGGAACCGCGGCTGGAGCGCTTCATCGGGGTGATCTACCGTCCCGACACCGAACTGCAGAGCCACTACGCCGAGGTCACCCTACCCCGGCAGTTCGATGCCTGGGTGTGGTTCGACGAGACCCGGGCTGTGACCCCGCTCGGCCCCACGCACCCCGGCCCGGGCATGCCGGTCACCTGGCCGACCGGGCTGTAGCGGCGGGGAAAAGCGGCAGCGCTAGACCCGACGCAGCGACCAGAACGGTAACCGCCGCCGCACGCGGTAGCCGACGTGCTCGTACAGCCGACCGGCGCGCGCGTTCTCCTGGCTGACGTGCAGGAACGGCGTCCGCCCGCGCGCGAGGTTGTCGTTGACCAGCATCGCCAGCAGCCGCCGCGCGTACCCGCGCCCCCCGAAATCGGGATGGGTGCATACCGCGCTGATCTCCCGCGCGGTGTCGGTGCCGAGCCGCTCCCCGATCATCGCCGCCAGCCTGCCGTCCTGGTAGATGCCGAAGTAGCGCCCCAGCTCCATCGTGCGGGCGCGGAAGTAGTGCGGATAGACCAGCGCGGTCAACGCGAGGACGTCGGCCCGGTGGGTCGGGCCGAGCTCGATGATCGCGGGCCCCTCGATCCCGGGCACCGGCCGCGTGCAGACCATCTGCGAAAGGGGGAGGTGGGCGGTGAGGTCCCAGCCCGCATCCAGGGGCGGCGGCCCGACGCCCAGCAGGTAGACGGTCTCACCCGGTTCGACCAGCGCCTGCAGGGCCACGGCGATGTCAGCCGCGTCGGCGCCCTCCTCGCCCGGTACCCCGAGGAACGGCGCATAAGCGGGCGGGAACCGGGCCACGTCGCCGTGGCGCAACGCCAGGTCGCGATGGCAGGTATCCAGCGAGGCCCAGAACGGATTGTCGAGTTCCGATGCGCGCATGCCGCGGGGCCGCCAGTTCGAATGGATGTGGTGACGCCAATGTACGCCCGGTGATGGCACCGTGCGCACGGTGCACCCGCCTACCCGGCGGTCAGCCGAACGCGGTGTCGACCAGCCCTGGTGCCGGTGCGCTGAAGTGGTCCTGCAGGTACTTCTCGCCCTCGTCGCAGAACAGGGTCACCACCGTCCGCAGCTCCGGGTGCTGCTCGCGCACGCGCCGGGCGGCGATCAGGTGGGCGCCGGAACTCGGGCCGCACAGCAGCCCGTGCCCCTGCGCCAGCCCACGCATGGCGGCGATCGCCTCCTCGTCGGTGACCGACAGCAGCTCGTTCACCAGCGCGCCGTGCCGGGCGAAGATGCCGGGCACGAAGCCATCGGAAATACCTTCGATCGCGTGGGTGTCGACCTCCCCGCACAGGATCGTGCGCGACTCCGACGGCTCCATCGCGAACAGCCGCACCGCGGGATTGACCGCCCGGAACGCCTGACCGACGCCGATCAGCGTGCCGCCGGTGCCCACGCCCATCACCAGCGCGTCCGGCACCCGGCCCGCGGGCAGCTGCGCGAGGATTTCCGGTCCGAGGATCTCGCGGTTCTCCTCCACGTTCCATTCCGAATCGAACTGACCGGGGCAGAAGAACCCGTCCTGCCGGCCGAGCTCGCGCGCCCGCTCCAGGGCCGAATTGACGTGGAAGTTGCCGCAGAACTCCACTTCAGCCCCGTACGCGCGCGAGATCGCCACGCGCTCGTTGGACAACCCCTCGGGCATCACCACCCGCATCCGGTAACCCTTGACCGCGGCCACCATCGACAGCGCGTTGCCGGTGTTGCCGCTGGTCGCCTCGACGAGGGTGTCGCCGGGCTTGAGCAGCCCGGCGGCCTCGGCCTTCTCGACCATGTACAGCGCGATGCGCGCCTTGATCGAGCCAGACGGGTTCATGAACTCGCACTTGGCGAAGACGCCGTCGACCTCGATCAGCGGGGTGTCGCCGATCGCGTCGAGGATCGACGCCGATACGGAGTTGAAGCGGGTGGCCATCCGGGAGTCCTGCAGTGCGGCGAGGCCCACAGTGATACCCCCGCGGGCGTCAACGATGGCTGATCCACGTCAAGCGGCGGCCGGTCCCGTGCTCGGCCGTTCGCCGGCCCACCGTAGACTCCCCCCCCCAACGCCCTTCCAAGCCCGCCATGGAACTCGATTTCCGCGCCGCCTCCCACCTCGTGCTGCACGCGCTGGTACCGCTGGCGATCGCGCTGGTGTTCTTCCGTCCACGGTGGCGCCAAGCGTGGCTGTGGATGCTGGCCGGCTGGCTGATCGACATCGACCACCTGTGGGCCGACCCGATCTACGTGCCGGACCGCTGCAGCATCGGCTTCCACCCGCTGCACCGGGCGCCGGCGATCGCGGTTTACGCCTTGTTGCTGCTGCCACGCCGGACGCGGTTGCTCGCGATCGGCCTGCTGGTCCACATCGGCCTGGACGGGCTGGACTGTGCATGGATGCAGCACGCGGATTGACGCTACCAGCTGTCCTCGAGCACCCGCGGCCTAGACGACGCCCACGCGCCCCACGCCAGCACGGCGATGCACAGCGCGAGGAACGCGACCGGCCAGTGCCAGCCCCCGGTGACGTCCCGCAGTTGCCCGACCACCAGCGGACCGGCACAGGCCACCCCGTAACCGACCCAGTGCATGAAGCCCGACAGGGCGGCGGACCCGGCCGGCGTGCGCGTGCGCAGGTTGATCAGCGTCAGCGCCAATGGGAACGTGCCGCCCGCCAAGCCCAACAGCCCGGTCCAGAGCGCCGGCCAGGAAGCGGGTGCCAGTAGCATGCCGGCATAGCCGACGGCGTAGAGGGCCAGCATCGGCAGCACCAGCAGGAACGGCGACCGCGCCCGCGAGGCCAGCACCGGCACCGCCAGTGAGGTCGCGAGCCCGGTGGCGGTGTACACGCCGAGCATCGCGCCCGCCGCGGCCGGCTCCAGGCCGGCATCGGTCATCCAGCGCGGGATCCAGGTGAACATCGCGTAGGTCACCAGCGAGGTCATGCCCAGCAATGCCGCCATCGCCCAGGCCAGCGGCGAGCGCCACACGTGCGCCCCCGGCGGCAGTGTGGCCCGCGGCAGCACGCCCTCCGCGACCGACGCGGCGGCGATCCGCCTGCGACCCCCCTGAAGCACCCAGGCCCACGGCAGCAAGGCCAGCACCGCGGGCACCACCCAAGCCGCCAGCGAGACCCGCCAGCCCATCGACATCGCCAGCGGCACCGCGACGAACGCCGGCGCCATGGTGCCCAGCTGCATCGAGGTGATGTACACCGAGCTGACCACGCCGACCCGGTCGAAGAAGTAGCGCTTGACCAGCGGCGGCAGCACCACGTTGCCCATGCCCATCCCGGCCAGCGCCAGCAGCGAACTGGCCATCAGCCCGCCGGTGCCGTCCACGAAGCCGCGCGCCAGCATGCCGGCCGCGGCCAGCGCCATCGCCAGCAAGACGGTGCGCTCCAGCCCCAGCCGATGGGCGATCGGCGGGGTCGCCACACCGAATACGGCGAAGGCCAGGGTCGGCAGCATGCCGAGCACGCCCGCCGCGGTGGACCCGAACGCCAGCGATGCGCCGACGGTCTCCAGCAACGGGGTAAGCGAGGTGATCGCGGTGCGCAGGTTGAAGGCGGCCAGCGCGATGCCGGCCAGCACCAGCAGCCGGCCGCGCCAGGGATGGGGGGATGCCATGCGCGCAATGCTACCCGGGGGCGTTGTTTTCCGGCCGGTCGACCCCGATCTCGGGGACTCCAGTCCGCTCCACGTGTCACGGAAAACGCAGATGGCTACCCAAACCGCACCCCAGACCGAAACCCGCCCGTTCGAAGCCGAAGTCGCCCAGGTCCTGCACCTGGTGACGCACTCGCTCTACTCGCACAAGGAGATCTTCCTGCGCGAGCTGATCTCCAACGCGTCCGACGCCTGCGACAAGCTGCGCTTCGAGTCGCTGGCCAACCCCGAGCTGATGTCCGGCGATGGCGAACTGCACATCGACGTGAGCTGGGACGAGAAGGCCCGCACGATCACCATTGCCGACAACGGCATCGGCATGAACCGCCACGAGGTGGTCGCCAACATCGGCACCATCGCCAGCTCCGGCACCCGTCGCTACCTGGAGGCGATGGCGCAGGACAAGAAGGCCGACGCGCGCCTGATCGGCCAGTTCGGCGTCGGCTTCTATTCGGCCTTCGTGGTCGCCGACCGCGTCACCGTGCTGACCCGTCGCGCCGACGCGTCGGCCGGTGAAGGCGTCAGGTGGGAGAGCGATGGCAAGGGCGAATACACCCTGGAGCAGGTCGAGGTGCCGGCGCGCGGCACCACCATCGTGCTGCACCTGAAGGCCGACGAGGACGAGTTCCTGTCGGGCTGGAAGTTGCGCTCGCTGATCCACCGCTACTCCGAGCACGTCGCCTTCCCCATCCGGATGCCGAAGGACTCCGACGCGCACGATGGCAGCGACGAGGCTGCGGAAGACGGCAGCCAGTCCGCCGACAAGGCCGAATGGGACACCATCAATGCGGCGTCGGCGCTGTGGACCCAGCCCAAGTCGGAGATCTCCGACGAGGACTACCAGGGCTTCTACAAGTCGCTCGGCCACGACTTCGCCGACCCGCTGGCGTGGAGCCACAACCGGGTCGAAGGCAACCAGAGCTTCACCACCCTGCTGTACCTGCCGGCGCAGCCGCCGTTCGACCTGATGATGGGCGGGCGCGATGAGCGCAAGGGACTCAAGCTCTACATCAAGCGCGTGTTCGTGATGGACGCCGCCGAAGAGCTGCTGCCCAACTACCTGCGCTTCGTGCGGGGCGTGGTGGACGCCGACGACCTCCCGCTCAACGTCAGCCGCGAGCTGCTGCAGCAGAACCGCCAGCTGGAGCGGATCAAGGCCAGCTGCACCAAGCGCGTGCTCGACCTGATCGAAGGCCTGGCCAGGAACGAGCCGGAGAAGTTCGCCACCTTCATCAAGGCGTTCGGCAACACCCTCAAGGAAGGCATCGGCGAAGACACCGCCAACCGCGAGCGCATCGCCAAGCTCCTGCGCTTCGCGTCCACCAAGGGCGACGACGCCAGCAGGTCGGTCTCGCTGGACGATTACATCGCCCGCATGCCGGAAGGGCAGGACACCATCTGGTACGTCACCGGCGAGACCCACGCCGCGGCGGCCGGCAGTCCCCAGCTGGAAGCGTTCAAGGCGCGCGACACCGAAGTGCTGCTCATGTCGGACCGCATCGACGAGTGGATGCTGGGTTACCTGCACGAGTACGAGGGCAAGAAGCTGCAGAGCGTCGCCAAGGGCGAACTGCCGCTCGACGACGCCGCGAAGCAGAAGCACGAGGAGGCCGCGAAGGCCGCCGAGCCGCTGGTCGCCAGACTCAAGGAACTGCTCGGCGACCGCGTCGGCGAGGTACGCGTGTCGGCGCGCCTGACCGACTCGCCGTCGTGCCTGGCGCTGTCCGATTACGACATGGCCCCGCACTTCGCCCGCCTGCTGCGCGAGGCCGGCCAGGATCTCCCCGACAGTAAGCCCACGCTGGAGGTGAACCCGCAGCACCCGCTGGTGCAGCGCGTGCAGGCCGAGGCCGATGAAGCAACCGCGAAGGACATCGCCAACCTGCTGCTGGAGCAGGCCGAGATCGCCGCCGGCGCCACCCTGCCCGACCCTGCCGCATTCGTGCAGCGGATGAACCGGCTGCTGCTGGGCTGAGTCCTGCGGCAACTGGAGTAACGAGAAAGCCCGCCGGATGGCGGGCTTTTTCATGAAGACGGCAGGGCGACGCAGAGTTCTCGGCTGACAGTCAATCCACTGCCGGCGGCAGAAACCGGTCCTGCTCACGCACCACGCTCGCGTAATCGGCCGACTCGTAGGCATTGATGCAGGTCATCAGCGACAGGTCCGTACCCGCCGTCTTCGGGACGGCGGGGCGCTCTTGCACCCAGTCGTCGAAGAACCAGCGAACGTTCGCGTAGGCCTCTTCGCTTTCGTGACTGCCCAGCTGGAAGTAGCCGCCCGTTGCCGCGCCACCGTGTCCCGCCCCGCCCTCGACGTGCTCTGCAATGCAGTAGGCAAGCCCCCACTGCTTCAGGGTCAGACGCGGATCGGGAACGGTGGTATGGGTGCTGCAGGCAGCCGGTCCGAGCACAAACAGCAGGACGACCGGACGCATCATCTGCAATCGTCGAAAGAGGGCTCACGCTTCATTCGCAGCGCCCGAATCGCCCATAACCTGCGGTCCACACACCTCCCACTGCAACTCACCCCGGACCCGTGGCACTTCGATCACGGTCAGGCCTGCGCCCGCCGACGACTGCAAGCAGAAGTGCCGGCTGTAAATGCGTCCGACAGTGGGATCTCCACCCGATACCGGATTTACGATCTGCGAGTTGATCGACACGCCGTAACGCTCTCCCGGCTGCAGCGTGGCGACAAGCTCGTTGGATCCGCCCGCAACCAAGGCGGTGCCAAATGGAATGCACTCGTCGGCGGTCAACGTCACCGCCGGCTCCAGCGGCGTAATCCAGCGCCAGACGTACTCCCAGTCCGCGCCTGTGAACCGGTTGACCGATATCGCTGTCAGCATCGGGGGCGTACGCCGGGCTTCGTCAGTGTCGGCAACCGTAAAACACAGCTGCGAATCGACAATGCGCACCTGCGCCTGCTGATACATCCCGGCGGGTTGGATACAGCCACCGGTAGCCGGCACGACGGCGAGACAGAGAAGGAGGCTGCAGGTTCTCATTCGGTCACCTTGGGCAGGTTGGAGGTCTCTGCAGGGCTGGCGATAAACGGCGCGAGGACACTTTCGTAAAGACGGAGGACGTTCGGATATCGAGCGTAGCGGGCTTCATAGACTTCGTTCTGGGCGTTACGGAACTTCACCAGAAAGTAGTCCGCCAGGATGTTCCCTTGAGCCTCCATGTTGTAGTCGCAGAGTTGCCGTCCGGCGGCCAGGGTGTACGCGTAGGACATGCTCGGGCGTGGCGCCCGTACACGCTTGACCGGATAGCCCAGCTGGTACTGCCAGACATGCGTCATCTCGTGGACCAGCAGGCGCTTGTGGACGTCCATCTCCAGTGAGAAATCCGGCTTGAACAGTCCCGCCGGCAGGTAGATCTCACCATTGGGCGCGGTCGCCGTGTCGTCCGGCTGGAAGCCGAACAGCATCCAGTAGCCGTGGTTGTGCAGCTTCACCGAGTCGTAGTCGACCGACGAACCGAACACCTGCCGCAACATCGCGACCTCACCGGAGGTCAGGCCGCGGTCCTCGGCCTTCGTGGCCACCCGATGGGTGGACGACCCGACGGCCGACGCGTTGGTGGCGGCACCGCTCAATGCCACCTGCACGCTCTGCGCCGGTAGGGCGGCCGCCACACAGCAACCCTGCGCGCCCGCCGGCGGTAGCAGCTCGGCGGATTGGAACCCCACGGCCTGCGCGGTGGCGACCCTGCCGGTCCGGCCATCGGCATCGGTCACGCCTTCGGCGGTCGAGCCGTCGGCCAGGTGCAGGCGATAGCCGAGGTTGGACAGCGGCGCGCCGCTCGGACCCACGAACTGGATCTGCTCGTCAAACGCCGGCGACGCCGACGCGCCTGCCATCGCACCAGTGAGAGCCGCAGCGGCCGCGCCCGCGGTGGCGCCCTGCCCGCCGCCGGAGCCGCCACCGCTGCCACCGCCACCCCCGCCGGCATCCAGAAACGCCCGCACCTGCTGCACCGCCAGCACCTTGCAGCCACAGGCCAGCGAGCTGCCATGCAGTGCCACAGCCTCGCCGTCGATGATGGTCGCGGGGTCGCCGTCGACGATCGGGAACGTGCCCTGGTGTTTCGGGCAGCTCGCCTTGTCGTTGACCCGGGCGACGGGCTTTCCGTCGATATCGGTGAATGGCGAGCCGGTTACCACCTGCCCGCCGCTGCTGGTGGCGTCGCCCACCACGGCCCACATCCTTGTCATGCATCCCTTCCTGGGTAAAGTTGCCGGGCCAGTTTCGCCCGTGCTCGTGCGTGGTTTCAACCACCGCCTGCACCCGTTTGCTGTGGCACTCCGTCGACGAGGTTCGCGCAGCTACCTCACTCGCCCGCCGGCACCTCCAACCCGCGCTGCACTGCCGGCCGCGCCAGCCCGCGCTGCAGCCACGCATCGACGTGGATAAAGTCGTCGTAGCCCACCAGCTCGCGGGCCTCGTAGAAGGTGATCAGGTTGTTGACCCAGCCCAGCGTGGCGATGTCGGCGATCGAGTAGTCGTCGCCCAGCAGCCAGGTACGGCCATCGAGGCGCCCGTCGAGCACGCCGAGCAGGCGGCGCGATTCATCGACGTAGCGCTGCCGCGGGCGCGGATCCTCGATCTCCTTACCGGCGAATTTGTGGAAGAAGCCGAGCTGGCCGAACATCGGTCCGACCGAGGCCATCTGGAAGAACACCCACTGGATCGCCTCCCAGCGGCCGACCGGGTCGGCCGGGATGAAGCGGCCGGTCTTGTCGGCCAGGTACAGCAGGATCGCGCCGGACTCGAACAGCGCCAGCGGCCGGCCGCCCGGGCCGTCGGGGTCGATCAACGCGGGGATCTTGCCGTTGGGGTTGAGCGCCAGGAACCCGGGCGTGTGGCTCTCGCCTCGGGTGATGTCGACACGGTGCGGCTCGTAGGCCAGCCCGGTTTCCTCCAGCATGATCGAGACCTTGACCCCGTTGGGCGTGGCCAGCGAGTACAACTGGATGCGATCGGGGTGGCGCGCCGGCCAGCGGCGGGTGATCGGGAACTCGGACAGGTCGGGCACGGGTCGCTCCGGGAGGGGTGGCCCACGAGCCTACGCCGGCGGCCGCGGCGCGATGGGGCCGCTGGCGGAACGCTGCGTCCGCGTGCGGCCCGTGCGCGCCGATGTCCGCATCGCCCCCAGCGCGTACGGCTGGCGCGGCCGCTCACGCCGCATGCCCGCCCCCTTAACCCGGCCGGTGCAAGGCTGGCCGCTCCTTGATCCGGGAGCCGCCCATGCCGCTGTCCGCCTTCGGCCTCAACTGCACGCTGACCGCCTCGCCGGCCGAATCCTCCACCCAGCTGCTGCTTGACCAGGTGCTCGCTGCATTGGCTGAACACGGCGCGTCGACCGACAGCACCCGCGTGGTCGACCACCACGTCAAACCCGGGGTGCGGGCCGACGAAGGCGATGGCGATGAGTGGCCCGGCATCCGCCAGCGCGTGCTCGACGCCGACATCCTTGTGGTCGCCACGCCCATCTGGATGGGCCAGGCCAGCAGCGTCGCCAAGCGGGTGCTGGAGCGCCTCAACGCCTTCCTCGGCGAGATCGACGACAACGGCTGCTACCCCACGTTCGGCCGCGTGGCGACGGTGGCGGTGGTGGGCAACGAGGACGGCGCCCACCACGTCACCGCCGAGCTGTACCAGGGTTTGGCCGACCTCGGCTTCACCATCCCCGCCGCCGGCGCGACCTACTGGGTCGGCGAGGCGATGCAGAAGACCGACTACAAGGATCTGCAAGAGACGCCGGAGAAGACCGCCTCGACCACGAAGACACTGGCCAGCAACGCCGCCCACCTGGCCCGCTTGCTGCGGCAGAACCCCTACCCACCGCCGACGCCGCAATAGCGCCGGCACCCCACCGGAGAACCGCCATGTCCTACATCGATGGATTCGTCATCGCCGTACCCACCGCCAACAGGCAGAAGTTCATCGACCACGCCAACACCGGCGACTCGGTGTTTATCGAGTACGGCGCCACCCGCGTGGTCGAGTGCTGGGGCGACGACGTGCCCGACGGCAAGCAGACCGACTTCCGCCGCGCCGTGCAGGGCAAGGAGGACGAGACGATCGTGTTCTCGTGGATCGAGTGGCCCGACAAGGCAACCCGCGACGCCGGCATGAAGAAGATGATGGACGGCAGTGACCCGCGGATGGACCCGAAGACCAACCCGATGCCGTTCGATGGCGCCCGGATGATTTACGGCGGGTTCCAGCCGGTGGTGGAGCTCGGCGCGGCGCCAGGCTGAGGCTGCCACACCCCGGCGATGCGGCCACCGCGATGCTCTAGGTCGATCGTTGGGCGACGATCGACAGGTAGCGGTCGAAGCGTGGCGATAACAACATGGCAACCATGTCCCCGTCCCCCCGCACACAATGACCCTCGTCCGCCCCGCGTGGCTCGCATTGGCCGTCGCCGCCGCGTTCTACCTCGCATCGCTGGCCGTACTGGTGCGCGAGCCCGGGTTCTCGCTAGCTGAACCGCTGTTCCTGCTGGCGGTACTGGGAATCGCGTTTCCCCTGCTGGCGTGGGCACTTACCGCGACGCCGCGGCGCCCCACGCCGGCGCCGGCCGATGCACCGGCGCAGGTGCCGGGGGTGCTGCTCTACCTGGCGGCGTTCGCAGTGCTGGTACTGGGCTGGGGGTTCAGTGCGCTGAAGGCGACATTCCCGGATGAGCCGCTGCATTCGGCCCTGGAGCTGGTGGTCAAGCTCGTGACGATGGTCGTGCTGCCGCTGTGGTTGTTCGGCCACTGGCATCGCCGCAGGGCCGGGCCACTCGGCGCGGGCCGACTGCTGATGGTGTTCGTGGCGATGTCGCTTGCCTACCTGGCATTGCAGGCGGTGTTCGGCCGCGGTCTTCAGACCATCGGCGAATTGGCGCCGTCTGCTTCAACGTTGGCCTGGGCCATCCCGGCGTGCTGGCTGTGGATGTCGCTTGAGGCCGGCCTGGCCGAGGAAGTGCTGTTTCGGAGGATCCTCCAGAAGAAACTCGCGGTGGCTACCGGCTCGCACGTTGCCGCGATCGCCCTCGCCTCGCTGCTGTTCGGCCTCGCCCACGCACCCGGATTGTGGATGCGCGGCGGGCACCTGATGGAAGGCGTGGCGCAGGCGAGTCCGACGTGGGCGGTGGCGTACTCGGTGGTAATGGTCGCCCCGGCGGGGATCGCGTTCGGAGTCCTCTGGGCACGCACCCGATCGCTGTGGCTGGTGGTACCGCTGCACGGCATGGTCGACCTCATTCCCCAACTGGCGCCGTTCATCCGCGCCTGGACACCGGCCTGATACCCCGCTGCGTGGCCAGCCCCGCGCACTACACCTGCGCTGTCTTCCACTTGCCGCGGGTGAACAGCCACAGGGTGAACAGCCCGACCGCGGTCTCGGACACGAACACGCCCCAGAACACCCCGGTCTGCTGCCAGTCCAGTTGCAGCGCGAGGTACCAGCACAGCGGGATCTGGATCAGCCAGAAGAACACCAGGTTGATCTTGGTCGGCGTGACCGTGTCGCCGGCGCCGTTGAACGCCTGCACCGCGACCATCCACCAGCCGTACACGAAGAACGAATACGACAGGATCCGCAACCATTCCCCGCCAATGTCGATCACCATGGCATCGGCGGTGAACAGCGCCACCAGCTCGCGCGGGAACGCGAAGAACAGCGCCGATACCGCGACCAGGTAGGCCATGTTGTACCAGCCGATTCGCCACACCGAGGCCTCGGCGCGGCCCGGCTCGCCGGCGCCGAGGTTCTGTCCAACCAGCGTCGCCGCGGCGTTCGACATCCCCCACGCCGGCATCGTGGTGAACATCATGATGCGGATCGCGATCGTGGCGCCGGCGACCGCCTCGCTGCCGATGCTGGCGAGGATGCGCATCAGGAAGATCCACGAAGTCATCGCCACAATCATCTGGCCGATGCCGCCCAGCGAGGTGCGCACGATGTTGAGCGCGGTCGCGCCGTCCCAGCCCAGCTGCGAGGCGGCGACGCGGATGTGCTGACCGCCGCGGAACAGGATCCACAGCTGCATCAACACGCCGAGGCCGCGGCCGATGGTGGTCGCGATCGCCGCGCCCTCGATGCCCATCGCCGGTACCGGGCCGAAGCCGAAGATCAGGATCGGGTCGAGGACGATGTTGAGCCCGTTGGCGACCCACAGAACCCGCATCGCGCTGGAGGCGTCGCCGGCGCCGCGGAACACCGCGTTGATCACGAACAACAGCATGATCACCGCATTGCTGCCGAGCGCCCACTGCATGTAGCGGTAGCCGTGCTCCAGCGTCCACGCGTCGGCGCCCATCAGCTGCAGCAACTCGCGTGCCCAGACGATGCCGGCAACCGCAAACGGGAGCGATGCCAGCGCCGCGATCCAGATCGCCTGCACTGCGCTGACGGCGGCCGCATCGCGCTTGTGCTCGCCGACCCGACGCGCGACCACGGCGGTGACGGCCATCGCCAGGCCCATCGCGATCGCGTACAGCAGGAACAGGTAGCTCTCGGTCAGCCCGACCGTGGCCACCGCCGACGCACCGAGCTTGGCGACGAAGAAGATGTCGACCACCGCGAAGGTGGATTCCAGCACCAGCTCCAGCACCATCGGCACGGCGAGCAGGAACACGGCTCGACGCAGCGGGATCTTTGTGTAGTCGGCACCGGTGCCGCGGATCGCGTCGCGCAGCTCGGCCCACAGAGGGCCGGTGGGGACGTGCTCGGGGAGCGCGGCGGCGGCGCCTTCGACGTCGTCGCCGGGGGATCGGGAATCGGTGTTCATCCAGTACTCCGCTCGAGGCGCTCCGCTCCGGAACCGGGATGGTAGAGCGTGATCCGGCCGCCCTTGTCCAGCTTTCGACGAACGGTGCATCCCTGAATCGACAGCTGTCGATTTCCGGCACCGCCGACCGTCGCCATGGGACCGGGACACATTTCGCCCCTATCACCGACAGGAGACCACGCATGAAGCACGCCAACCCCTACCTCAACTTCGACGGCAACGCGCGCGAGGCGTTCGAACACTACCGCGACGTGTTCGGGGGCGACTTCGTTACCGCCATGACGTTCCGCGAGTTCGGCGGCGAACAGATGGGCATCGACGGCACCATGCTCGACCGCCTCGCCCATATCGCGCTGCCGCTCGGCACCTCCCTGCTGATGGGCTCGGACGTCACCCGGCCGCAGGACTTCAAGGTCGGCACCAACCACTACATCGCGCTGGAGGCCGACACCGGCGAAGAAGCCGAACGCGTGTTCACCCGGCTGTCCGACGGCGGCAGCACCGAAATGCCGTTGCAGAAGGTCGAGTGGGCCGAGCAGTTCGGCATCTGCCGCGACCGCTACGGCGTGCAGTGGATGGTCAGCTACACCGGCGCGGTCACTTTCCGGCAACCCTGACCGGGAGGCCTACAACCGGGTTGCCTGCATCTGCAGGCACCCCTGTAGTTGACCGTCAATCTCCGTCAGGGCAGTCGGCCTGGACGTCGTAACCCAGATAGTAGTACCCGCTCCAGAGTTCACTTGTCGCCCCAGCAGGGTTGCCTAGAACGAAAAAGCGGACTCCCTCGGCAGTTGCGCAGTGATCGAAGGTGTCGCGAAACCCGTCGCCGTCAATGTCCAGTTCGGATCCCGGCACCCCCGCGGACGGCGGCCCCACCATACCGATCGCCAGCGCAACCGCATCGGCGGGTTCGACAAGGTAGAACGCCAATCCGCTCGCCAGGTTCGTCGAGCGCCGGTCCTCGTTCAACGCGGGGCAATGGTCCCCGGGGGCTGCTCGACGCTTTATCCGTGCGGCCGCCAGTTGCTGCGGATCGCCCAGTGTCACGATCATGACGGATGTGCCAGACGCCACGCCGGCGTCTGTGAGAGCGATGCATGGACCATGCAACCACCCCATTGTCGGCAGCGAGGTTGGCTCAGCCCGGGAGGAGATGACGGCGGGCACACATGCGGACACACACGCGCATGAAAGCGCGAGCGAAGCGGTCCATATGGAAAGACTCGACATCACTACCTCCCGTTGAACGACCAGTGCGGTGCATCGGAGCGCAGCTTCCGCACGCCATAGGATGCGCCCACCCCGTGCAGCGGCAGATTGGCGTTGACGGCCGGTGTCCATGCAACGGAAACCATCCCCCCGTCGCTGCGGGGCAGCCGCAGGGTCCCTTTCCAGCGGATGTCCATGTCAATGGCGCGGCCGGCGATGTGGTTGCTCGTCAGGGCTGGCGGATAGATGCTGCGCGGCGGCATGGCCAGCCCGAATCCGCGGGTCATCTCGAGCGCGCCCGACCTGCTCTGCAGGTCATTTCCGTGATCCCAGCGGATCCCGACACCCGCCATCGGCGCGGCATCGGCGTCGGCGGGCCTGCACTTGCCATTCGCGATCTTCCAGGACCAATGGAACAGGTATGCCCGTTTCGGGCTCCGCCGCGTCGCAGACACGTCGACTCGTGCTCCCGCGCTCTCCAGCACGGCGACGAATGTTTCAACGTTGCGTCGGAACGAACCTTCCAGAGCTTCGATCCGGTTGCTGTTGCGGGCATGGATGTTCGCCCACGCCACCCAGTGATCACCACTTCTCGTATCCATCGTTCCTCCTTGAACGGGTCTTTCATCCTTGTTCCGACTGCTCGGACGACCAGTCGGTTACCACGTGCTGAGTTCCGTTCGTTCAATCGACCATCGGCAGCTTGAGCCCCTGCTCCTTCGCGCACTGCCTGGCGATTTCGTAGCCGGCATCGGCGTGGCGCATCACGCCGGTGCCGGGGTCGTTCCACAGCACGCGCTCGATGCGGCGGTCGGCCTCGACGCTGCCGTCGCAGACGATGACCACGCCGGAGTGCTGGCTGTAACCCATGCCGACACCGCCGCCATGGTGGAGGCTCACCCAGGTGGCGCCGCCTGCGACGTTGAGCATCGCGTTGAGCAGCGGCCAGTCGCTGACCGCGTCGCTGCCGTCCTTCATCGCTTCGGTCTCGCGGTTGGGCGAGGCGACCGAGCCGCTGTCGAGGTGGTCGCGCCCGATCACGACCGGCGCCTTCAATTCGCCGTTGCGGACCATCTCGTTGAACGCCAGGCCGAGCTTGTGGCGCTGGCCCAGGCCGACCCAGCAGATGCGTGCCGGCAGGCCCTGGAAGGCGATGCGCTCGCGCGCCATGTCGAGCCAGTTGTGCAACTGCGGGTCGTCCGGGATCAGCTCCTTGACCTTCGCGTCGGTCCGGTAGATGTCTTCCGGGTCGCCCGACAGCGCGACCCAGCGGAACGGACCGATGCCGCGGCAGAACAGCGGGCGCACGTAGGCCGGCACGAAGCCGGGGAAATCGAATGCGTTGTCGCAGCCTTCATCCTTGGCCATCTGGCGGATGTTGTTGCCGTAGTCGAAGGTCGGCACGCCCTGCGCATGGAACGCGAGCATCGCCTCGACATGCACGCGCATCGACTTCTTGGCTTCGTCGCGCACGGTGTCCGGGTCGGCCTGCTGTGCGCCGAGCCACTGCTCGACGGTCCAGTCGATCGGCAGGTAGCCGTGCACCGGGTCGTGCGCGCTGGTCTGGTCGGTGACCGCATCGGGCCGCACGCCGCGGCGCACCAGCTCGGGCAGCACCTCGGCGGCATTACCCAGCAGCGCGATCGACTTGGCCTGGCCGGCCTTGGTGTATCGCTCGATGCGCGCCAGCGCGTCGTTGAGATCGTTGGCCTGCTCGTCCACGTAGCGGGTCTTGAGGCGGAAATCGATGCGGCTCTGCTGGCATTCGATATTGAGGCTGCACGCGCCGGCGAGCGAGGCGGCCAGCGGCTGGGCGCCACCCATGCCGCCCAGGCCGGCGGTCAGGATCCACTTGCCGGTGAGGTCGCCGCCGTAGTGCTGACGTCCCATCTCGACGAAGGTCTCGTAGGTGCCCTGGACGATTCCCTGGCTGCCGATGTAGATCCACGAACCGGCCGTCATCTGGCCGTACATCATCAAGCCCTTGCGGTCGAGCTCGTGGAAGTGCTCCCACGTCGCCCACGCCGGCACGAGGTTGGAATTGGCGATCAACACGCGCGGCGCGTCGGCGTGGGTTGGGAAGATGCCGACCGGCTTGCCCGACTGCACCAGCAGGGTCTCGTCGTCGCCGAGCGTGCGCAGCGACGCCAGGATCGCGTCGTAGCTCTCCCAGTCGCGGGCGGCACGGCCGATGCCGCCGTACACGACCAGGTCTTCCGGGCGCTCGGCGACCTCGGCGTCCAGGTTGTTCTGCAGCATCCGGTACGGCGCCTCGGTCAGCCAGGACCGGCAGTTGAGCTCGGTGCCGCGCGGCGCGCGGATGGTGCGGGAGGGGTCATGGCGGCTGGACATCGACGCGGGTCCTTGGTCGGAGCGAGGCGCCGATTATCGCAGAGGCGGAAAACCAACCCCCGGACACGACAACGCCCGGGCGGGCCGGGCGTTGCGTGGGGCAGGCAGGACCGCGAAGCGGTCAGCGGATCGACGGATCCAGCCGGCGCAGCGCGTCGGCGATGTCGGTGGCGCCGGTGCGGTCCAGGTCCTCGCGGCTGTACACGCGGCCATTGGCAGCCACGCAGTCGTCGCGGTCCAGTTCGTCGACGGCTTCAGCCTTCGCTTTTCCGGCGCCGCGGTTGCGGGTCGCGACGACGCGGCTGCCGGTGTAACGCATGCAGTCGCGGCGGGCGTCTCGTTCGACAGCGGTCTCGGCGCCGGCACGGCGTTCGTCGGATGTACGGGGTTCGAGGGCGGTCTCAACCTGGGCCGCCCCGGTGACAGCGGGGGAAGGGGTCTTGGGCGTATCGACCTGCGCCGCTGCGGCAAACGCGAGCGGGGCAAGCAGGCCGGCGAGCATCAGGCGCTTCATGGCAATCACCTCTCGGATGGGGACGATGGGCCGCGTGGTCCGAGCATACGCCTGCCATCCCGGTGCCCCGGCGCCGGCGAGGGGTGGGATTCAGCGCCCTGACAGGATGGCCAGACCATGCAAAGCCGCGCCCGACGTTTCGCAACCCGCGCTGGCTATCATCGATGGATGCACCGTATCCGCGTCGCGGCCGCTGCCGCCTTCATTGCGCTGGTGGCGATCGGCTGCCAGTCCTCACCCACCTCGACCGCCGTCGTCGACGCGGCTGCCGCAACGCGCCCGTCCGTCCTGCTGGTCTCGATCGACGGCTTCCGCGCGGACTACCTGGGGCGCGGCATCACCCCGAACATCGACCGGCTCGCGGCCGACGGTGCACGCGCACGGTGGCTGGAACCGTCGTACCCGAGCCTGACCTTTCCCAACCACTACAGCATCGTGACCGGGCTGCGGCCCGACCGCCACGGCATAGTCAACAACACGATGGAGGACCCCGCGTTGGGCGCGTTCAGCCTGGGCCGCCGCGAAGCCGTTGGCGACGGGCGCTGGTGGGGCGGCGAGCCGGTGTGGGTGACTGCGGAGAATGCGGGACTGCCGACGGCGACGCTGTTCTGGCCGGGCAGCGAAGCGGCCATCGGCGGCGTGAGACCCACCCGCTGGCTGCCCTACGACGGCGACCTGCCCGACGCGTCCCGCGTGGACACCGTGCTGGGGTGGCTGTCCGAGCCCGATACGACCCGGCCGCGGTTCGCGACGCTTTACTTCGACGCACTCGACCACGCCGGCCACGACGCCGGTCCCGACTCACCCGAAGCGACGTCGGCCATCGTCGCCATGGACGCGGCAATAGGACGCCTGCTGGACGGCTTGGAAGTGCGCGGCCTGCAAGATCGGGTGGATATCGTGCTGGTGTCCGACCACGGCATGGCGGAGGTGCCGGCCACACAGGTCATTGCCAGCGAGGACATGGTCGACCCGGCCGTCGCCCGGGCCGTGTCCGGCGGGCCCGCTCTCGGTTTCGAGCCGTTGCCCGGGCAGGTGGCGCAAGCGGAGGCGAAACTGCTCGGCACGCATCCGCACTACGCGTGCTGGCGCAAGCATGAGCTGCCGCCGCAGTGGCATTACGGCAAGCATCCACGGGTGCCCGCGATCATCTGCCAGATGGACGAAGGCTGGAGCACCGCGTCGCGCGAGCGTATTGCGCGCTGGCCGCGCAGCGGTGTCCGCGGCGCGCACGGGTTCGACCCCGCACTGCCGTCGATGCGGGCGATCTTCATCGCGCGCGGCCCGTCGATCCGCGACGGCGTGGTGGTGCCGGCGTTCGACAACGTCGATGTGTACCCGCTGCTGATGCGCCTGGTCGGGCTGCCGGCGGCGTCGAACGACGGTGACGGCGATGCGCTGGGCGTGCTCGAACCGGGGCTGGACGGGCACCCCTGAACCGTCCGGCATTGGTGTCCGAATCCGGCGAGTTCCACCGGATCGCCGGTGCTAGCCTGCACCCATGCCGTCGCTCGCCGCCCGCACCGCCACGCCCGACCCGCAGGTCTGCGAGCAGGCCCGGCTAAGCCGCGACGCGCGGTTCGACGGACTGTTCTTCACCGCGGTCGCCAGCACCGGGATCTACTGCCGGCCGGTGTGCCCGGCGCCGCCGCCGAAGCGGGAGAACGTCAGCTACTACGCCAACGCGGCCGCGGCCGAGGCGGCGGGGTACCGACCGTGCCTGCGTTGCCGCCCCGAACTGGCACCCGGCGACGACAGCTGGCGCCGCGGCGATGCGACGGTGGCGCGCGCCCTGAAGCTGATCGACCAGGGTGC